>NZ_CP135919.1:6560000-6669078 GCF_032392015.1 Pseudomonas sp. C9-3
TAACGTCCGTCGTGAAAAGGGAAACAACCCAGACCGTCAGCTAAGGTCCCAAAGTTATGGTTAAGTGGTAAACGATGTGGGAAGGCTTAGACAGCTAGGAGGTTGGCTTAGAAGCAGCCACCCTTTAAAGAAAGCGTAATAGCTCACTAGTCGAGTCGGCCTGCGCGGAAGATGTAACGGGGCTCAAACCATACACCGAAGCTACGGGTGCATCGCAAGATGCGCGGTAGAGGAGCGTTCTGTAAGCCTGTGAAGGTGAGTTGAGAAGCTTGCTGGAGGTATCAGAAGTGCGAATGCTGACATGAGTAACGACAATGGGAGTGAAAAACTCCCACGCCGAAAGACCAAGGGTTCCTGCGCAACGTTAATCGACGCAGGGTTAGTCGGTCCCTAAGGCGAGGCTGAAGAGCGTAGTCGATGGGAAACAGGTTAATATTCCTGTACTTCTAGTTACTGCGATGGAGGGACGGAGAAGGCTAGGCCAGCTTGGCGTTGGTTGTCCAAGTTTAAGGTGGTAGGCAGAGATCTTAGGTAAATCCGGGGTCTTAATGCCGAGAGCTGATGACGAGTCATCTTTCAGATGATGAAGTGGTTGATGCCATGCTTCCAGGAAAAGCTTCTAAGCTTCAGGTAACTAGGAACCGTACCCCAAACCGACACAGGTGGTTGGGTAGAGAATACCAAGGCGCTTGAGAGAACTCGGGTGAAGGAACTAGGCAAAATGGCACCGTAACTTCGGGAGAAGGTGCGCCGGCGAGGGTTAAGGATTTACTCCGTAAGCCCATGCCGGTCGAAGATACCAGGCCGCTGCGACTGTTTATTAAAAACACAGCACTCTGCAAACACGAAAGTGGACGTATAGGGTGTGACGCCTGCCCGGTGCCGGAAGGTTAATTGATGGGGTTAGCGAAAGCGAAGCTCTTGATCGAAGCCCCGGTAAACGGCGGCCGTAACTATAACGGTCCTAAGGTAGCGAAATTCCTTGTCGGGTAAGTTCCGACCTGCACGAATGGCGTAACGATGGCGGCGCTGTCTCCACCCGAGACTCAGTGAAATTGAAATCGCTGTGAAGATGCAGTGTATCCGCGGCTAGACGGAAAGACCCCGTGAACCTTTACTGTAGCTTTGCACTGGACTTTGAGCCTGCTTGTGTAGGATAGGTGGGAGGCTTTGAAGCGTGGACGCCAGTCTGCGTGGAGCCATCCTTGAAATACCACCCTGGCATGCTTGAGGTTCTAACTCTGGTCCGTTATCCGGATCGAGGACAGTGTATGGTGGGCAGTTTGACTGGGGCGGTCTCCTCCTAAAGAGTAACGGAGGAGTACGAAGGTGCGCTCAGACCGGTCGGAAATCGGTCGTAGAGTATAAAGGCAAAAGCGCGCTTGACTGCGAGACAGACACGTCGAGCAGGTACGAAAGTAGGTCTTAGTGATCCGGTGGTTCTGTATGGAAGGGCCATCGCTCAACGGATAAAAGGTACTCCGGGGATAACAGGCTGATACCGCCCAAGAGTTCATATCGACGGCGGTGTTTGGCACCTCGATGTCGGCTCATCACATCCTGGGGCTGAAGCCGGTCCCAAGGGTATGGCTGTTCGCCATTTAAAGTGGTACGCGAGCTGGGTTTAGAACGTCGTGAGACAGTTCGGTCCCTATCTGCCGTGGACGTTTGAGATTTGAGAGGGGCTGCTCCTAGTACGAGAGGACCGGAGTGGACGAACCTCTGGTGTTCCGGTTGTCACGCCAGTGGCATTGCCGGGTAGCTATGTTCGGAATAGATAACCGCTGAAAGCATCTAAGCGGGAAACTAGCCTCAAGATGAGATCTCACTGGGAACTTGATTCCCCTAAAGGGCCGTCGAAGACTACGACGTTGATAGGTCGGGTGTGTAAGCGCTGTGAGGCGTTGAGCTAACCGATACTAATTGCCCGTGAGGCTTGACCATATAACACCCAAACAATTTGCGTGTTGTACGGTGAAGACGTAACGAACCGAAAGTTCGTGTGAACCGCAAATACCTGTCACATACCCGAATCTGGATGAGCGTGTGCAACTGCCACGAGCGTCCATAAAGAATTGCTTGACGACCATAGAGCGTTGGAACCACCTGATCCCATCCCGAACTCAGTAGTGAAACGACGCATCGCCGATGGTAGTGTGGAGTTTCTCCATGTGAGAGTAGGTCATCGTCAAGCTCCTATCCCAAAGCCCCGGTCAGCTTCGCTGTCCGGGGCTTTGCCTATTAGTGTAAGCACATGAATTGTGCTTGCTGCTGACGAGAGTCGAGACTCTCAGAAGCCAGGCGATTGAGTAGAAAAGAAATTTTCGAAAAATAAAGCTTGACGAAAGTTGATGTTAGCGTAGAATGCGCGCCTCGGTTGAGACGAAAGCCTTAACCAACTGCTCTTTAACAAGTTGAATCAAGCAATTCGTGTGGGTGCTTGTGATGTAAGACTGATGATCGACTGATTATCAGCAGCGCAAGTAACACTCGTGAATTCGAGAGTTTTAGCTCATTAAATTGAGCATGCGATTGCTGAGCCAAGTTTAGGGTTTTCTCAAAACCCAAGCAGTATTGAACTGAAGAGTTTGATCATGGCTCAGATTGAACGCTGGCGGCAGGCCTAACACATGCAAGTCGAGCGGATGATGGGAGCTTGCTCCCGGATTCAGCGGCGGACGGGTGAGTAATGCCTAGGAATCTGCCTGGTAGTGGGGGACAACGTTTCGAAAGGAACGCTAATACCGCATACGTCCTACGGGAGAAAGCAGGGGACCTTCGGGCCTTGCGCTATCAGATGAGCCTAGGTCGGATTAGCTAGTTGGTGGGGTAAAGGCCTACCAAGGCGACGATCCGTAACTGGTCTGAGAGGATGATCAGTCACACTGGAACTGAGACACGGTCCAGACTCCTACGGGAGGCAGCAGTGGGGAATATTGGACAATGGGCGAAAGCCTGATCCAGCCATGCCGCGTGTGTGAAGAAGGTCTTCGGATTGTAAAGCACTTTAAGTTGGGAGGAAGGGCAGTAAGTTAATACCTTGCTGTTTTGACGTTACCAACAGAATAAGCACCGGCTAACTTCGTGCCAGCAGCCGCGGTAATACGAAGGGTGCAAGCGTTAATCGGAATTACTGGGCGTAAAGCGCGCGTAGGTGGTTTGGTAAGATGGATGTGAAATCCCCGGGCTCAACCTGGGAACTGCATCCATAACTGCCTGACTAGAGTACGGTAGAGGGTGGTGGAATTTCCTGTGTAGCGGTGAAATGCGTAGATATAGGAAGGAACACCAGTGGCGAAGGCGACCACCTGGACTGATACTGACACTGAGGTGCGAAAGCGTGGGGAGCAAACAGGATTAGATACCCTGGTAGTCCACGCCGTAAACGATGTCGACTAGCCGTTGGGATCCTTGAGATCTTAGTGGCGCAGCTAACGCGATAAGTCGACCGCCTGGGGAGTACGGCCGCAAGGTTAAAACTCAAATGAATTGACGGGGGCCCGCACAAGCGGTGGAGCATGTGGTTTAATTCGAAGCAACGCGAAGAACCTTACCTGGCCTTGACATGTCCGGAATCTTGCAGAGATGCGAGAGTGCCTTCGGGAATCGGAACACAGGTGCTGCATGGCTGTCGTCAGCTCGTGTCGTGAGATGTTGGGTTAAGTCCCGTAACGAGCGCAACCCTTGTCCTTAGTTACCAGCACGTTATGGTGGGCACTCTAAGGAGACTGCCGGTGACAAACCGGAGGAAGGTGGGGATGACGTCAAGTCATCATGGCCCTTACGGCCAGGGCTACACACGTGCTACAATGGTCGGTACAGAGGGTTGCCAAGCCGCGAGGTGGAGCTAATCCCATAAAACCGATCGTAGTCCGGATCGCAGTCTGCAACTCGACTGCGTGAAGTCGGAATCGCTAGTAATCGTGAATCAGAATGTCACGGTGAATACGTTCCCGGGCCTTGTACACACCGCCCGTCACACCATGGGAGTGGGTTGCTCCAGAAGTAGCTAGTCTAACCGCAAGGGGGACGGTTACCACGGAGTGATTCATGACTGGGGTGAAGTCGTAACAAGGTAGCCGTAGGGGAACCTGCGGCTGGATCACCTCCTTAATCGAAGATCTCAGCTTCTTCATAAGCTCCCACACGAATTGCTTGATTCACTGGTTAGACGATTGGGTCTGTAGCTCAGTTGGTTAGAGCGCACCCCTGATAAGGGTGAGGTCGGCAGTTCGAATCTGCCCAGACCCACCAATTGTTGTGGTGTGCTGCGATCCGATGGGGCCATAGCTCAGCTGGGAGAGCGCCTGCTTTGCACGCAGGAGGTCAGGAGTTCGATCCTCCTTGGCTCCACCATTAAATCGTCGAAAGCTCAGACATGAATGTTCAGGTTGAACGAACATTGATGTCTGGTCTTTGTGCCAGAACTGTTCTTTAAAAATTTGGGTATGTGATAGAAGTAGACTGAATAATCTCTTTCACTGGTGATTATTCAAGTCAAGGTAAAATTTGCGAGTTCAAGCGCGAATTTTCGGCGAATGTCGTCTTCACGTTCGAGACAATAACCAGATTGCTTGGGGTTATATGGTCAAGTGAAGAAGCGCATACGGTGGATGCCTTGGCAGTCAGAGGCGATGAAAGACGTGGTAGCCTGCGATAAGCTTCGGGGAGTCGGCAAACAGACTTTGATCCGGAGATCTCTGAATGGGGAAACCCACCCGGCATAAGCTGGGTATCTTGTACTGAATACATAGGTGCAAGAGGCGAACCAGGGGAACTGAAACATCTAAGTACCCTGAGGAAAAGAAATCAACCGAGATTCCCTTAGTAGTGGCGAGCGAACGGGGACTAGCCCTTAAGCTTCTTTGAATCTAACAGAACGCTCTGGAAAGTGCGGCCATAGTGGGTGATAGCCCCGTATGTGAAAGGTTCTTTGAAGTGAAATCGAGTAGGACGGAGCACGAGAAACTTTGTCTGAATATGGGGGGACCATCCTCCAAGGCTAAATACTACTGACTGACCGATAGTGAACCAGTACCGTGAGGGAAAGGCGAAAAGAACCCCGGAGAGGGGAGTGAAATAGAACCTGAAACCGTATGCGTACAAGCAGTGGGAGCCTACTTTGTTAGGTGACTGCGTACCTTTTGTATAATGGGTCAGCGACTTATATTCAGTGGCGAGCTTAACCGTATAGGGAAGGCGTAGCGAAAGCGAGTCTTAATAGGGCGTTTTAGTCGCTGGGTATAGACCCGAAACCGGGCGATCTATCCATGAGCAGGTTGAAGGTTAGGTAACACTGACTGGAGGACCGAACCCACTCCCGTTGAAAAGGTAGGGGATGACTTGTGGATCGGAGTGAAAGGCTAATCAAGCTCGGAGATAGCTGGTTCTCCTCGAAAGCTATTTAGGTAGCGCCTCACGTATCACTCCAGGGGGTAGAGCACTGTTTCGGCTAGGGGGTCATCCCGACTTACCAAACCGATGCAAACTCCGAATACCTGGAAGTGTCAGCGTGGGAGACACACGGCGGGTGCTAACGTCCGTCGTGAAAAGGGAAACAACCCAGACCGTCAGCTAAGGTCCCAAAGTTATGGTTAAGTGGTAAACGATGTGGGAAGGCTTAGACAGCTAGGAGGTTGGCTTAGAAGCAGCCACCCTTTAAAGAAAGCGTAATAGCTCACTAGTCGAGTCGGCCTGCGCGGAAGATGTAACGGGGCTCAAACCATACACCGAAGCTACGGGTGCATCGCAAGATGCGCGGTAGAGGAGCGTTCTGTAAGCCTGTGAAGGTGAGTTGAGAAGCTTGCTGGAGGTATCAGAAGTGCGAATGCTGACATGAGTAACGACAATGGGAGTGAAAAACTCCCACGCCGAAAGACCAAGGGTTCCTGCGCAACGTTAATCGACGCAGGGTTAGTCGGTCCCTAAGGCGAGGCTGAAGAGCGTAGTCGATGGGAAACAGGTTAATATTCCTGTACTTCTAGTTACTGCGATGGAGGGACGGAGAAGGCTAGGCCAGCTTGGCGTTGGTTGTCCAAGTTTAAGGTGGTAGGCAGAGATCTTAGGTAAATCCGGGGTCTTAATGCCGAGAGCTGATGACGAGTCATCTTTCAGATGATGAAGTGGTTGATGCCATGCTTCCAGGAAAAGCTTCTAAGCTTCAGGTAACTAGGAACCGTACCCCAAACCGACACAGGTGGTTGGGTAGAGAATACCAAGGCGCTTGAGAGAACTCGGGTGAAGGAACTAGGCAAAATGGCACCGTAACTTCGGGAGAAGGTGCGCCGGCGAGGGTTAAGGATTTACTCCGTAAGCCCATGCCGGTCGAAGATACCAGGCCGCTGCGACTGTTTATTAAAAACACAGCACTCTGCAAACACGAAAGTGGACGTATAGGGTGTGACGCCTGCCCGGTGCCGGAAGGTTAATTGATGGGGTTAGCGAAAGCGAAGCTCTTGATCGAAGCCCCGGTAAACGGCGGCCGTAACTATAACGGTCCTAAGGTAGCGAAATTCCTTGTCGGGTAAGTTCCGACCTGCACGAATGGCGTAACGATGGCGGCGCTGTCTCCACCCGAGACTCAGTGAAATTGAAATCGCTGTGAAGATGCAGTGTATCCGCGGCTAGACGGAAAGACCCCGTGAACCTTTACTGTAGCTTTGCACTGGACTTTGAGCCTGCTTGTGTAGGATAGGTGGGAGGCTTTGAAGCGTGGACGCCAGTCTGCGTGGAGCCATCCTTGAAATACCACCCTGGCATGCTTGAGGTTCTAACTCTGGTCCGTTATCCGGATCGAGGACAGTGTATGGTGGGCAGTTTGACTGGGGCGGTCTCCTCCTAAAGAGTAACGGAGGAGTACGAAGGTGCGCTCAGACCGGTCGGAAATCGGTCGTAGAGTATAAAGGCAAAAGCGCGCTTGACTGCGAGACAGACACGTCGAGCAGGTACGAAAGTAGGTCTTAGTGATCCGGTGGTTCTGTATGGAAGGGCCATCGCTCAACGGATAAAAGGTACTCCGGGGATAACAGGCTGATACCGCCCAAGAGTTCATATCGACGGCGGTGTTTGGCACCTCGATGTCGGCTCATCACATCCTGGGGCTGAAGCCGGTCCCAAGGGTATGGCTGTTCGCCATTTAAAGTGGTACGCGAGCTGGGTTTAGAACGTCGTGAGACAGTTCGGTCCCTATCTGCCGTGGACGTTTGAGATTTGAGAGGGGCTGCTCCTAGTACGAGAGGACCGGAGTGGACGAACCTCTGGTGTTCCGGTTGTCACGCCAGTGGCATTGCCGGGTAGCTATGTTCGGAATAGATAACCGCTGAAAGCATCTAAGCGGGAAACTAGCCTCAAGATGAGATCTCACTGGGAACTTGATTCCCCTAAAGGGCCGTCGAAGACTACGACGTTGATAGGTCGGGTGTGTAAGCGCTGTGAGGCGTTGAGCTAACCGATACTAATTGCCCGTGAGGCTTGACCATATAACACCCAAACAATTTGCGTGTTGTACGGTGAAGACGTAACGAACCGAAAGTTCGTGTGAACCGCAAATACCTGTCACATACCCGAATCTGGATGAGCGTGTGCAACTGCCACGAGCGTCCGTAAAGAATTGCTTGACGACCATAGAGCGTTGGAACCACCTGATCCCATCCCGAACTCAGTAGTGAAACGACGCATCGCCGATGGTAGTGTGGAGTTTCTCCATGTGAGAGTAGGTCATCGTCAAGCTCCTATCCCAAGACCCCTGGTCAGCTTCGCTGGCCGGGGGTTTTGCTTTTGCGCGCGGAAAAGTCGGGCCATTGCTGCGTAGGCAATTCAGGCATGCCTCTATATGATGCGTGCCTGACTGTTGCGGGGGTGATATGCAGACCTTGCTGAAATTGCTGAGCGATGGCCGCTTTCATTCCGGAGAAGAGCTGGGTGCTCTCCTCGGAGTAAGTCGCAGCGCCGTCTGGAAGCGCCTTGAAGGCTTTGAGCGTGACTACGGTATGGTTGTGCAGCGAGTGCGCGGCCGTGGTTATCGCCTGGAAGAGCCTCTGAGCATTATCTCGCCCAGGGCTGACTTCGGTCCGTGGCCTCTCGATGTCCTTTTTTCGATCGATTCCACTAATGCCGAAGTACTGCGGCGCCTTTCTGCCGGCGCTGCGGCACCGTTTGCCATCCTGGGTGAGCGGCAGACCGCTGGGCGCGGCAGGCGAGGGCGGCAGTGGGAGAGTCCCTTCGGCGCCAACCTTTATTACACCCTGGGTATCACTGTACGTGGCGGTGCGCAGGAGTTGGAGGGGTTGAGTCTGGTGGTCGGCCTTGCGGTGGCAAGAGCGATCCAGTCTCTGGGCGTGAAAGATGTAGGCCTCAAGTGGCCCAATGACGTTCTGGTGGGTGGTAAGAAGATTGCCGGCATCCTGCTTGAGCTCACGGGAGATCCTGCTGACATCTGTAGTGTTGCGATCGGCGTCGGCATCAATGTGAACATGCGCAAGGCAGAGGCGATCGATCAGCCCTGGACTTCGGTGCGCGAGGCGCTGGGTAGGCGGGTTGACCGTAACGAGTTGCTGCAGGCGCTGGAGTCTCAGCTTGCGGATGCTCTATCCCGTCATCGTGAGTGTGGCTTCGCTGCCAGTCGCGAAGAGTGGGAGTCCCTTCATCTATGGCAGGGGCGGCAGGTCACGCTGTCCACTGCTGCCAATAATATCGTTGGGCGCGCGCTTGGCATCGATGAGCGGGGCGCGCTTCGCCTTCTGGTCGATGGCAAGGAGCGCAGCTACAGCGGAGGCGAGTTGAGTCTGAGGTTGTCGGATGATTCTTGAGTTGGATTGTGGAAATAGCCTGATCAAGTGGCGAGTGGTCAGAAAGCATGACCTGGTGACTGTCGCCGGTGGCGTGGCAGACTCGGATCAAGCCTTGCTCGCGCAGCTGCAGGGCAGTGAGGCGGTCGATATCCGCTATTGCCGCATGGTCAGTGTTCGCAGTGAGCAGGAAACCGACGCGCTTCGTGTGAGTCTCGAGAGTACTTTCCCCATTGCGGTGCAGATTGCTGCTCCGGCAACTGAGCTCAGCGGTGTGGTCAACGGCTACCGGGAGTATCAGCGCCTGGGAATGGATCGCTGGCTGGCCCTGGTGGCTGGTCACTGTCTGGCGGGGCGCGGATGCCTGGTCCTCGACCTTGGAACTGCTGTGACCTCGGATCTGGTCGATGCCGCGGGCAAGCATCTGGGAGGCTATATCGCACCCGGCATGCCGCTGATGCGAAGCCAGTTGCGTACTCACACTCGGCGGATTCGTTATGACGACGAAGCAGCCCATGAAGCGCTACAGAATCTACTGCCGGGGCAGGAAACTTCCGAGGCGGTGGAGCGTGGTTGCGTGCTGATGCTGCGCGGGTTCGTGCGGGAGCAGATCGAGCTGGCCAACAAGCTGCTGGGTGATGACTGTGCTGTTTACCTGACCGGCGGAGATGCTGAGCTCGTCAAGGATGAGTCTGCTCGCGCGGTTGTGCTTCCGGACCTGGTATTTCTCGGGCTGGCACTTGCCTGTCCGATCGAGTGAGTCTGATCGATGCGCTGGTTCTTTCTTTTCCTGCTTGCCCTCAACGTCTTCTATTACGTCTGGCATCAACAGCAGGCGCCTCTCCGCCCCAAGGAGATTGCCCCGCTCAGCCTGTTTCACAGTGAGCAGAAGAATATTCGGCTGCTCAGCGAGTCTGCGGAGACACCTCAGCGTCGCCAGGCTGAAGAAAAGGTGGCGACCGCTCCCGCATCAGCTTGCGTCTACTTGGGCAGCTTCCCGGTCGAGGATCGCGCCCGGCAATTGGTGCAGCGTCTGTTGAGTCTGGATGTGCAGGCTTCCGTGCAAACAGTGGATGCTGCTGCTGGTGTCGACTTCTGGGTTTATCTGCCGCCGCTGGCGTCGCGCCAGGCATCACTCTGGCAACTGCGGGAGTTGCAGGCTCGAAAGATTGACAGCTATATCATTACGGAAGGGGATCTGACTGACGGGATCTCCCTAGGCATCTTTCAGCGCAAGGACTCCGCCGACAGCGTGGTGGAGCGGCTGAAGACCGCTGGCTACGACGCTTTGGTGCGTGAGCTGGCTCGTTCGCAGCATGATTACTGGGCGCAGATCACACCGGAAAGCGGGCGCCTGGTGGACGACTCCCTGGTGCGCCAATTGGCCCCGGATTTCCCCGAATTGCAGAAACAAACAATGCCGTGCAAAAACGTTGCAAGCGCTCAATAGTTTGAATAGAATGGCGCCCGCTTCACAGGGGTGACCTGAAAAGGTTGAACACTGGAAGCCGTTGTCGAAGAGCTAAGCTCAAGTTTTTTAAAGAAAAACAGTTGACAACGCGGTGGCAGGCTGTAGAATGCCGCCTCACTCGGAGGGGTTCCCGAGCGGCCAAAGGGATCAGACTGTAAATCTGACGTCTCAGACTTCGAAGGTTCGAATCCTTCCCCCTCCACCAGTTTCAAGCGTGAGCTGCAAGCTCCGCGGGTATAGTTCAGTGGTAGAACCTCAGCCTTCCAAGCTGATGATGCGGGTTCGATTCCCGCTACCCGCTCCAAGTTTGTTGCTGATGTCTTGCTCATGTAGCTCAGCTGGTAGAGCACACCCTTGGTAAGGGTGAGGTCAGCGGTTCAAATCCGCTCATGAGCTCCATCTCGCAAAGGCAGATATGAAAATATCTGCCTTTGTTTTAATGGTGACGTGACTTTCTCA
Source organism: Pseudomonas sp. C9-3 (assembly GCF_032392015.1). Lineage (NCBI taxonomy): Bacteria > Pseudomonadati > Pseudomonadota > Gammaproteobacteria > Pseudomonadales > Pseudomonadaceae > Pseudomonas > Pseudomonas sp. C9-3. The sequence continues at coordinate 6,570,717 of NZ_CP135919.1, forward strand.
ATTCCTTACGGGAGGCGGTCAAGATGGCTAAAGAAAAGTTTGAGCGTAACAAGCCGCACGTAAACGTCGGCACCATCGGTCACGTTGACCACGGCAAAACCACTCTGACCGCTGCTTTGACCAAGGTCTGCTCCGAGACCTGGGGCGGTTCCGCTCGCGCTTTCGACCAGATCGACAACGCGCCGGAAGAGAAGGCTCGTGGTATCACCATCAACACCTCTCACGTTGAATACGACTCGCCGGTACGCCACTACGCTCACGTAGACTGCCCGGGCCACGCCGACTACGTGAAGAACATGATCACCGGTGCTGCCCAGATGGACGGCGCGATCCTGGTTTGCTCGGCTGCTGACGGCCCCATGCCGCAGACCCGCGAGCACATCCTGCTGTCCCGTCAGGTAGGCGTTCCTTACATTGTCGTGTTCCTGAACAAGGCCGACATGGTTGACGACGCCGAGCTGCTGGAACTGGTCGAAATGGAAGTTCGCGATCTGCTGAACACCTACGACTTCCCGGGCGACGACACTCCGATCGTGATCGGCTCCGCTCTGATGGCCCTGAACGGCCAGGACGACAACGAGATGGGCGTTTCCGCCGTGCGCAAGCTGGTAGAAACCCTGGACTCGTACATTCCTGAGCCCGAGCGTGCTATCGACAAGCCGTTCCTGATGCCGATCGAAGACGTATTCTCGATCTCCGGTCGTGGCACCGTGGTAACTGGCCGTGTTGAGCGTGGCATCGTCAAGATCCAGGAAGAAGTGGAAATCGTCGGTATCAAGGCGACCACCAAAACTACCTGCACCGGCGTTGAAATGTTCCGCAAGCTGCTCGACGAAGGTCGTGCTGGTGAGAACGTTGGCGTCCTGCTGCGTGGCACCAAGCGTGAAGACGTAGAGCGTGGCCAGGTTCTGGCCAAGCCGGGCACCATCAAGCCGCACACCAAGTTCGAGTGCGAAGTGTACGTGCTGTCCAAGGAAGAAGGTGGTCGTCACACCCCGTTCTTCAAAGGCTACCGTCCGCAGTTCTACTTCCGTACCACCGACGTAACCGGCAACTGCGAACTGCCGGAAGGCGTTGAGATGGTAATGCCGGGCGACAACGTGAAAATGGTTGTTACCCTGATCGCTCCGATCGCCATGGAAGATGGCCTGCGCTTCGCGATTCGCGAAGGCGGCCGTACCGTTGGCGCCGGCGTGGTTGCCAAGATCATCGAGTAATCGATTGATCTTTTCCTATCAGGCCGGCATAATGGTCGGCCTGACTTTGTTCTAGGCCAGTAGCTCAATTGGCAGAGCGGCGGTCTCCAAAACCGCAGGTTGGGGGTTCGATTCCCTCCTGGCCTGCCAGATTCCTCAAGATCTGGCACTTCTTTAAACGGGATTCCTAGCAGATGAATGCGAAGGTAGAAGCCAAAGAGTCGCGTCTTGATCTCTTGAAGTGGCTTGTGGTTGCGGTGCTGGTGGTGGTGGCTGTGGTTGCCAACCAGTATTACTCCACGCAACCGATCTTCTATCGCGTTCTCGGTATCCTCGTGATGGCGGCTGTTGCAGGTTTCATTGCGCTGCAAACCGTCAAGGGCCGTGCGTTCTTTACTTTGGCTAAAGAAGCTCGCGCCGAGATTCGCAAGGTTGTATGGCCGTCTCGTCAAGAGACAACTCAGACCACGCTGATCGTAGTGGCAGTAGTGCTGGTAATGGCGCTGGTGCTTTGGGGGCTCGACTCCCTGCTGGGTTGGCTGGTTTCCATGATCGTAGGTTAAGGGTGTTCCGTGGCTAAGCGTTGGTACGTTGTGCATGCCTACTCGGGTTACGAGAAGCATGTCATGCGCTCGCTGATCGAGCGGGTCAAACTGGCCGGCATGGAAGACGGGTTTGGTGAGATTCTGGTCCCTACCGAAGAAGTGGTAGAGATGCGGAACGGCCAGAAGCGCAAAAGTGAGCGCAAATTCTTCCCGGGCTATGTCCTGGTGCAGATGGAGATGAACGAGGGTACCTGGCACCTGGTCAAGGATACTCCTCGCGTCATGGGCTTCATTGGTGGTACTGCCGACAAGCCGGCGCCGATCACTGATAAAGAGGCTGATGCCATCCTGCGTCGCGTTGCCGATAGCGGCGACAAGCCCAAGCCGAAGACCCTGTTCGAGCCGGGCGAGACTGTTCGTGTAATCGATGGTCCGTTCGCCGACTTCAATGGTGTCGTCGAAGAAGTTAACTACGAAAAGAGCCGCATCCAGGTCGCTGTGCTTATTTTCGGTCGCTCTACTCCGGTAGAGCTGGAGTTCAGTCAGGTAGAGAAAGTCTAACTGGCACAATGAATCCCACACCCCGCAGCCCTAGGCTGCGGGGTTTTGTCGTCATTGGGATAAACGCGATAGCAACCGGGGAGCCCGTCAGGGCGCTTGACCCGCATTTGGAGTAGCAAATGGCTAAGAAAATCACGGCTTACATCAAGCTGCAAGTTAAGGCCGGCCAGGCCAACCCGTCGCCGCCCGTAGGCCCTGCTCTGGGTCAGCACGGCGTGAACATCATGGAATTCTGCAAGGCGTTCAACGCCAAGACCCAAGGCCAAGAGCCGGGTCTGCCGACTCCTGTGATCATCACCGTTTACAGCGACCGTAGCTTCACCTTCGAAACCAAGAGCACCCCGGCTGCCGTCCTGCTGAAAAAAGCAGCTGGCATCACCAGCGGTTCCGCTCGTCCGAACTCTCAGAAAGTCGGCACCGTTACCCGTGCCCAGCTGGAAGAGATCGCCAAGGCCAAGCAGGCTGACCTGACCGCTGCTGACCTGGACGCTGCCGTACGCACCATTGCTGGCTCCGCGCGCAGCATGGGCCTGAACGTGGAGGGTGTGTAATGGCTAAGCTGACCAAGCGTCAAAAGGCTATCGCCGAGAAGGTTGAAGCGGGCAAGCAGTACGGCTTCGAAGATGCCGCCAAGCTGCTGGCTGAACTGTCGACCATCAAGTTCAAGGAGTCCGTGGACATCGCCATCAATCTGGGCGTTGATCCGCGTAAATCCGACCAGGTCGTACGTGGTGCCACCGTTCTGCCGAACGGCACCGGCAAATCCGTACGCGTTGCCGTCTTCACCCAGGGTCCTGGTGTTGAAGCTGCCCTGGCTGCTGGTGCAGACAAGGTTGGCATGGACGAACTGGCTGCCGAAATGAAAGCCGGCGACCTGAACTACGACGTCGTCATCGCCTCCCCGGATGCGATGCGTGTTGTTGGCCAGCTGGGCCAGGTTCTCGGCCCGCGCGGTCTGATGCCGAACCCGAAAGTCGGCACCGTGACCCCGGACGTCGCCACCGCTGTCAAGAACGCCAAAGCCGGTCAGGTACGTTTCCGTACCGACAAGAACGGCATCATCCACGCTTCCGTTGGCAAGATCGACTTCGAGCCGGTCAAGCTGAAGCAGAACGTGGAAGCGCTGCTGAGCGATCTGAAGCGCCTGAAGCCGTCCTCCTCGAAGGGCGTGTACGTTCAGCGCGTTACCCTGAGCACCACCATGGGCCCGGGTCTGCAGATCGATCAGGCTTCGCTGGAAGGCTGATGAACTAAGTCGAACAGTGGGTTCGCCCACTGTTCGCAGGTATTGGGGTCCCTGCCTGGCGGGGGCTATCCAAGACCGTAGGCGGCGCAAGCCTTAAACCTCAAGCCTACGCAGATGGTGCTCCCGATTCGTTTACCGAATCAGACACCAAAACGCCGTCCGGCCCCGGCTGGACGAATCGGTAACATCCAGGAGTAAACCCGTGGCAATTAAACTCGAAGACAAGAAGGCCATCGTCGCTGAAGTCAACGAGGCTGCCAAAGCCGGTCTGTCCGCTGTCGTGGTTGATGCACGCGGCGTGACTGTCGGCGCTATGACCGGACTCCGTAAAGAGGCCCGCGCAGCTGGTGTGTACGTGAAAGTCGTACGTAACACCCTGCTCAAGCGCGCCGTTGAAGGCACTCAGTTTGAAGTGCTCAACGACGTGTTCAAGGGCCCGACCCTGATTGCTTTCTCCAACGAACATCCGGGCGCTGCCGCTCGTATCTTCAAGGAGTTTGCCAAGGGTCAGGACAAGTTCGAGATCAAGGCGGCCGCGTTCGAGGGTCAGTTCCTCGCAGCCAATCAGATCGACGTGCTGGCGACCCTGCCGACCTACAACGAAGCTGTTGCACAGCTGATGAGCGTGATCCAAGGCGCTACCAGCAAGCTGGCTCGTACTCTGGCGGCAATTCGCGATCAGAAAGAAGCTACCGCAGCCTAAGGCTCGGCATCTCCTTTCAACCTTTTTTGTTTAATTCGATGGCCTTAGGCCGTCACCCAATACAGGAATTAGAGTCATGGCTCTGACCAACGAAGACATCATCTCCGCCGTATCCGAAATGTCCGTCATGCAGATCGTTGAACTGATCAAGGCGATGGAAGAGAAGTTCGGCGTTACCGCTGCTGCCGCTACCGTTGCTGCTGCTGGCCCGGCTGCTGCCGCTGCTGAAGAGCAGACCGAGTTCACCATCGTCCTGGCCGAAGCTGGCGACAAGAAAGTGAACGTGATCAAGGTCGTTCGTGAACTGACCGGCCTGGGCCTGAAAGAAGCCAAGGCTGTCGTTGACGGCGCCCCGGGCGTGGTCAAGGAAGGCGCTTCGAAAGAAGAAGCCGAAGCTGCCAAGAAAGCCCTGGAAGAAGCAGGCGCCAAGGTCGAGCTCAAGTAAGTTCGTACCTTGCGTCGACAGCCCGAGCGTTAAGCGACAGGCTGATGGCTGGTGGCAAATGCCACCGGCCTTTTTCCGTTATGGGCGGGGTGCCGTGGGTGCCCCTCCATAACGTGAAAATCCCGCCACGACTGGCGGCGCAAACCAAGGGTTTGCACGATTTTGGGCTGCTCCCCGCGCGGGAGAGGCCAATCAAGCAGGTGACCAAGCTGGGGAACGCTGATGGCTTACTCATACACTGAGAAAAAACGTATCCGCAAGGACTTTAGCAAGTTGCCGGACGTCATGGATGTGCCGTATTTGCTGGCCATCCAGCTGGATTCCTATCGCGAATTCCTGCAGGCCGGTGCGAGCAAGGACCAGGTTCGAGACATCGGCCTGCATGCGGCCTTCAAGTCCGTCTTCCCGATTATCAGCTATTCCGGCAATGCTGCCCTGGAATACGTCGGCTACCGCCTCGGTGAGCCGGCATTCGATGTCAAGGAATGCGTGCTGCGCGGTGTGACCTTCGCGGTCCCGCTGCGTGTGAAAGTGCGCCTGATCATTTTCGACAAAGAATCGTCGAACAAAGCGATCAAGGACATCAAGGAACAAGAAGTCTACATGGGGGAAATCCCCCTGATGACCGAGAACGGTACCTTCATCATCAACGGTACCGAGCGCGTCATCGTTTCCCAGCTGCACCGTTCCCCGGGTGTGTTCTTCGACCACGACCGTGGCAAGACCCACAGCTCCGGCAAGCTGCTGTACTCCGCTCGTATCATTCCTTACCGTGGTTCGTGGCTCGACTTCGAGTTCGATCCGAAGGACTGCGTGTTCGTTCGTATCGACCGTCGCCGCAAACTGCCGGCTTCCGTCCTGCTGCGTGCACTGAACTACAGCACCGAGGAAATCCTCAACGCGTTCTATGACACCAACGTCTACCAGATCAAGGGCGAGACCCTGAACCTGGAACTGGTGCCTTCGCGTCTGCGTGGCGAGATCGCCAGCTTCGACATCAAGGATGCTGCCGGCAAGGTCATCGTTGAAGCGGGCCGCCGTATCACCGCACGTCACATCAACCAGCTCGAGAAGGCCGGCATCAGCCAGCTGGAAGTGCCGTTCGACTACCTGATTGGCCGTACCGTGGCCAAGGCTGTCGTGCATCCGGCCACCGGCGAGATCATTGCCGAGTGCAACACCGAGCTGACCGTTGACGCCCTGGCCAAGATCGCCAAAGCTCAGGTCGCGCGCCTGGAAACGCTGTACACCAACGACATCGACTGCGGTCCGTTCATCTCCGACACGCTGAAGATCGACTCCACCAGCAACCAACTGGAAGCGCTGGTCGAGATCTATCGCATGATGCGTCCCGGCGAGCCGCCGACCAAGGAAGCTGCCGAGACCCTGTTCGGCAACCTGTTCTTCAGCGCCGAGCGTTACGACCTGTCCGCCGTTGGCCGCATGAAGTTCAACCGCCGCATCGGTCGTTCCGAGATCGAAGGCGCCGGTGTCCTGAGCAAGGAAGATATCGTCGAGGTCCTCAAGACCCTGGTTGCCATCCGTAACGGTAAAGGCATCGTCGACGACATCGACCACCTGGGTAACCGTCGCGTCCGTTGCGTCGGCGAGATGGCCGAGAACCAGTTCCGCGTTGGCCTGGTGCGTGTAGAGCGCGCGGTCAAGGAACGTCTGTCGATGGCCGAAAGCGAAGGCCTGATGCCGCAGGACCTGATCAACGCCAAGCCGGTGGCTGCCGCGATCAAGGAATTCTTCGGTTCCAGCCAGCTGTCGCAGTTCATGGACCAGAACAACCCGCTCTCCGAGATCACCCACAAGCGCCGTGTCTCCGCACTCGGCCCGGGTGGTCTGACCCGTGAGCGCGCGGGCTTCGAGGTTCGTGACGTACACCCGACCCACTACGGCCGCGTGTGCCCGATCGAAACCCCTGAAGGTCCGAACATCGGTCTGATCAACTCCCTGGCCACCTACGCCCGCACCAACAAGTACGGCTTCCTGGAAAGCCCGTACCGCGTGGTGAAGGAAGGTCTGGTCAGTGACGATATCGTCTTCCTGTCCGCGATCGAAGAAGCTGACCATGTCATCGCTCAGGCGTCCGCGACCCTGAACGAAAAAGGCCAGCTGATCGACGAACTGGTAGCCGTTCGTCACCTGAACGAATTCACCGTGAAGGCGCCGGAAGACGTCACCCTCATGGACGTATCGCCGAAGCAGGTCGTTTCTGTCGCTGCCTCGCTGATTCCGTTCCTCGAGCACGACGACGCCAACCGTGCACTCATGGGTTCGAACATGCAGCGTCAGGCTGTACCGACCCTGCGCGCGGACAAGCCGCTGGTAGGTACCGGCATGGAGCGCAACGTCGCCCGTGACTCCGGCGTCTGCGTGGTAGCTCGTCGTGGCGGCGTGATCGACTCGGTCGACGCCAGCCGTATCGTTGTGCGTGTGAACGACGACGAAGTCGAGACTGGCGAAGCCGGTGTCGACATCTACAACCTGACCAAATACACCCGTTCCAACCAGAACACCTGCATCAACCAGCGTCCGCTGGTGCAGAAGGGTGATCAGGTTTCGCGCAGCGACATCCTGGCCGACGGTCCGTCCACCGACATGGGTGAACTGGCTCTGGGTCAGAACATGCGCGTAGCGTTCATGCCTTGGAACGGCTTCAACTTCGAAGACTCCATCTGCCTGTCCGAGCGCGTGGTCCAGGAAGATCGTTTCACCACGATCCACATCCAGGAACTGACCTGCGTTGCCCGTGACACCAAGCTCGGCCCAGAAGAAATCACCGCGGACATCCCGAACGTGGGTGAGGCTGCGCTGAACAAGCTGGACGAAGCAGGCATCGTCTACGTCGGCGCCGAAGTACAGGCCGGCGACATCCTGGTCGGCAAGGTCACTCCGAAAGGCGAGACCCAGCTGACTCCGGAAGAGAAGCTGCTGCGCGCGATCTTCGGTGAGAAGGCGTCCGACGTGAAGGACACCTCCCTGCGTGTGCCGACCGGCACCAAGGGCACCGTCATCGACGTACAGGTCTTCACCCGCGATGGCGTGGAGCGCGATAGCCGTGCCCTGTCCATCGAGAAGATGCAGCTGGACGAGATCCGCAAGGACCTGAACGAAGAGTTCCGCATCGTCGAAGGCGCAACCTTCGAGCGTCTGCGTTCCGCTCTGGTCGGTTCCAAGGCCGACGGCGGTCCTGCCCTGAAGAAAGGCGCAGAGATCACTGACGAGTACCTGGACGGCCTCGAGCGCGGCCAGTGGTTCAAGCTGCGCATGGCGGAAGATGCTCTGAACGAGCAGCTGGAGAAGGCCCAGGCCTACATCAGCGACCGTCGCCAGATGCTCGACGACAAGTTCGAAGACAAGAAGCGCAAGCTGCAGCAGGGCGACGACCTGGCTCCGGGCGTACTGAAGATCGTCAAGGTCTACCTCGCTATCAAGCGCCGCATCCAGCCTGGCGACAAGATGGCGGGCCGCCACGGTAACAAGGGTGTGGTCTCCGTGATCATGCCGGTCGAAGACATGCCGCACGATGCCAACGGTACTCCGGTGGATATCGTTCTGAACCCGCTGGGCGTACCGTCGCGTATGAACGTCGGTCAGATCCTCGAAACCCACCTGGGTCTCGCGGCCAAAGGCCTGGGCGAGAAGATCAACCGCATGCTCGAAGAGCAGCGCAAGATCGCCGAGCTGCGTGTCTTCCTGAACGAGATCTACAACGAGATCGGCGGCCGCCAGGAGAGCCTGGACGAGCTGAACGATAACGAGATCCTCGCTCTGGCCAACAACCTCAAGGGCGGCGTGCCCATGGCTACCCCGGTGTTCGACGGTGCCAAGGAACGCGAGATCAAGGCCATGCTGAAGCTGGCCGATCTGCCGGAGAGCGGTCAGATGCGTCTGTATGACGGCCGCACCGGCAACCAGTTCGAGCGTACGACCACTGTTGGTTACATGTACATGCTCAAGCTGAACCACCTGGTCGATGACAAGATGCACGCACGTTCCACCGGCTCCTACAGCCTGGTTACCCAGCAGCCGCTGGGTGGTAAGGCGCAGTTCGGTGGCCAGCGTTTCGGGGAGATGGAGGTCTGGGCGCTGGAAGCCTACGGTGCCGCCTACACCCTGCAGGAAATGCTGACCGTGAAGTCGGACGACGTGAACGGCCGTACCAAGATGTACAAGAACATCGTGGACGGGGATCACCGCATGGAGGCCGGCATGCCCGAGTCCTTCAACGTGTTGATCAAAGAGATCCGCTCGCTCGGCATCGATATCGAACTGGAAACCGAATAACACGTGACGTCAAACGGTGCGGCTGGTCAAGGCCGGTCGCACCGGGTCCGTGAGGAGGAAAGGCCTTGAAAGACTTGCTTAATCTGTTGAAAAACCAGGGTCAGATCGAAGAGTTCGATGCCATCCGTATTGGTCTGGCCTCGCCCGAGATGATCCGTTCCTGGTCCTTCGGTGAAGTCAAGAAGCCGGAGACCATCAACTACCGCACCTTCAAGCCGGAGCGCGATGGCCTGTTCTGCGCCAAGATCTTTGGCCCGGTGAAGGACTACGAGTGCCTGTGCGGTAAGTACAAGCGCCTCAAGCATCGCGGTGTGATCTGCGAGAAGTGCGGCGTCGAAGTCGCGTTGGCCAAAGTGCGCCGTGAGCGCATGGGCCACATTGAGCTGGCTTCGCCGGTCGCCCACATCTGGTTCCTGAAGTCCCTGCCGTCCCGTATCGGCCTGCTGCTGGACATGACCCTGCGTGACATCGAGCGCGTGCTCTATTTCGAGAGCTACGTGGTGATCGATCCGGGCATGACCACCCTGGAGAAGGGCCAACTGCTGAACGACGAGCAGTACTTCGAAGCCCTCGAAGAGTTCGGTGACGACTTCGACGCCCGTATGGGTGCGGAAGCCGTTCGCGAGCTGCTCAACGCTATCGATCTGGAGCACGAGATTGGTCGCCTGCGCGAAGAGATTCCGCAGACCAACTCGGAAACCAAGATCAAGAAGCTGTCCAAGCGCCTGAAGCTGATGGAAGCCTTCCAGGGCTCCGGCAACCATCCCGAGTGGATGGTGCTGACTGTCCTGCCGGTACTGCCGCCGGACCTGCGTCCGCTGGTTCCGCTGGATGGCGGCCGCTTCGCGACTTCGGATCTGAACGATCTGTATCGCCGCGTGATCAACCGTAACAACCGTCTGAAGCGCCTGCTCGACCTGGCTGCTCCGGACATCATCGTGCGCAACGAAAAGCGCATGCTGCAGGAAGCCGTCGACGCCCTGCTGGACAACGGCCGTCGTGGCCGTGCCATCACCGGCTCGAACAAGCGCCCGCTGAAGTCCCTGGCCGACATGATCAAGGGCAAGCAGGGTCGCTTCCGTCAGAACCTGCTCGGCAAGCGCGTGGACTACTCTGGCCGTTCGGTAATTACCGTAGGTCCGACCCTGCGTCTGCACCAGTGCGGTCTGCCGAAGAAAATGGCCCTGGAGCTGTTCAAGCCGTTCATTTTCGGCAAGCTGGAAGGTCGTGGCATGGCCACTACCATCAAGGCCGCCAAGAAGATGGTCGAGCGCGAGCTGCCGGAAGTGTGGGATGTTCTCGCCGAAGTCATCCGCGAACACCCCGTACTGCTGAACCGTGCGCCGACCCTGCACCGTCTGGGCATCCAGGCGTTCGAACCGGTACTGATCGAAGGTAAAGCCATCCAGCTGCACCCGCTGGTCTGCGCCGCGTACAACGCCGACTTCGACGGCGACCAGATGGCCGTGCACGTTCCGCTGACCCTCGAGGCTCAGCTGGAAGCGCGCGCGCTGATGATGTCGACCAACAACATTCTGTCGCCCGCCAACGGCGAGCCGATCATCGTTCCGTCGCAGGACGTGGTAATGGGTCTGTACTACATGACCCGTGAAGCGATCAACGCGAAGGGCGAGGGCATGGCTTTCGCAGACCTGCAGGAAGTTGACCGCGCTTACCGGAGCGGCCAGGTGTCTCTGCACGCCCGCGTAAAAGTTCGCATCAACGAGAAGATCAAGAACGAAGACGGCAGCCTGACCGCCAACACTCGTATCGTTGATTCCACCGTTGGCCGTGCGCTGCTGTTCCAGGTTGTACCGGCAGGCCTGCCGTATGACGTGGTCAACCAGTCGATGAAGAAAAAGGCGATCTCCAAGCTGATCAACCACTGCTACCGCGTGGTTGGTCTGAAGGACACCGTCATCTTCGCTGACCAGCTGATGTACACCGGCTTCGCCTATTCGACCATCTCCGGTGTGTCGATCGGCGTGAACGACTTCGTCATCCCGGACGAAAAGGCTCGCATCATCGATGCCGCCACCGAGGAAGTGAAGGAGATCGAGAGCCAGTACGCCTCCGGCCTGGTAACCCAGGGCGAGAAGTACAACAAGGTGATCGACCTCTGGTCCAAGGCCAACGACGAAGTGTCCAAGGCGATGATGGCCAACCTCTCGAAAGAGAAGGTGACCGATCGCGAAGGCAAGCAGGTCGACCAGGAGTCCTTCAACTCCATGTACATGATGGCGGACTCCGGTGCGCGGGGTTCCGCGGCCCAGATCCGTCAGCTGGCCGGTATGCGTGGTCTGATGGCCAAGCCGGATGGCTCCATCATTGAGACTCCGATCACCGCGAACTTCCGTGAAGGCCTGAACGTACTCCAGTACTTCATCTCCACTCACGGTGCTCGTAAAGGTCTGGCGGATACCGCACTGAAGACCGCGAACTCCGGTTACCTGACCCGTCGTCTTGTCGACGTGGCCCAGGATCTGGTAGTGACCGAGATCGATTGCGGCACCGACCGTGGCCTGTTCATGTCCCCGCACATCGAAGGCGGCGACGTGGTTGAGCCGCTGGGCGAGCGTGTACTCGGCCGCGTGATGGCTCGTGACGTGCTCAAGCCGGGCAGCGACGACGTGATCGTCGAAGCCGGTACCCTGATCGACGAGAAGTGGGTCGATTTCCTCGAGCAGATGAGCGTCGACGAAGTCGTTGTGCGTTCGCCGATCACCTGCGAAACCCGTCACGGCATCTGCGCCATGTGCTACGGCCGCGATCTGGCCCGTGGTCACCGCGTGAACATCGGTGAGGCTGTCGGCGTTATCGCTGCCCAGTCGATCGGTGAGCCGGGTACCCAGCTGACCATGCGTACCTTCCACATCGGTGGTGCGGCCAGCCGTACTTCTGCCGTGGACAACGTACAGGTCAAGAACGGCGGCACCATTCGCCTGCACAACCTGAAGCACGTAGAGCGTGCCGACGGCGCCCTGGTAGCGGTTTCCCGTTCCGGCGAGCTGGCGGTAGCCGACGACTTCGGTCGTGAGCGCGAGCGCTACAAGCTGCCGTACGGTGCAGTGATTTCCGTGAAGGAAGGTGACAAGGTCGATCCGGGCGCCATCGTCGCCAAGTGGGACCCGCACACCCACCCGATCGTTACCGAGATGGACGGCACCGTGGCCTTCGTGGGCATGGAAGAGGGCATCACCATCAAGCGCCAGACCGACGAGCTGACCGGTCTGACCAATATTGAAGTGATGGATCCGAAGGATCGTCCGGCTGCCGGCAAGGACATCCGTCCGGCCGTGAAGCTGATCGACGCCGCAGGCAAGGATCTGCTGCTGCCGGGTACCGACGTACCGGCTCAGTACTTCCTGCCGGCGAACGCCCTGGTCAACCTCAACGATGGCGCGAAAGTGCGCATCGGTGACGTTATCGCGCGTATCCCGCAGGAAACCTCGAAGACCCGTGACATCACCGGTGGTCTGCCGCGCGTTGCCGACCTGTTCGAAGCTCGTCGTCCGAAAGAGCCTTCGATCCTGGCGGAAATCAGCGGCACCATCTCCTTCGGCAAGGAAACCAAGGGCAAGCGCCGTCTGGTCATCACTCCCACCGACGGTAGCGATCCGTACGAGGAGCTGATTCCGAAGTGGCGTCACCTGAACGTGTTCGAAGGTGAACAGGTAAGCCGTGGTGAAGTGATCTCCGACGGCCCGAGCAACCCGCACGACATCCTCCGTCTGCTGGGTGTGAGCTCGCTGGCCAAGTACATCGTCAACGAGATCCAGGACGTTTACCGTCTGCAGGGCGTGAAGATCAACGACAAGCACATCGAGACCATCCTGCGTCAGATGCTGCGCAAGGTCGAAGTGGCCGAGTCGGGCGATTCGTCCTTCATCAAGGGCGACCAGGTCGAACTGGTCCACGTGCTGGAAGAGAACGAAGTACTGGGCACCCAGGACAAGTTCCCGGCCAAGTACGAGCGCGTTCTGCTGGGTATCACCAAGGCCTCGCTGTCCACCGAGTCGTTCATCTCGGCGGCATCCTTCCAGGAGACCACTCGCGTCCTCACCGAGGCGGCGGTCACCGGCAAGCGCGACTTCCTGCGCGGCCTGAAGGAAAACGTGGTCGTGGGTCGACTGATCCCGGCAGGTACCGGTCTGGCTTACCACAGCGAGCGCAAGCGTCAGCGCGAACTCGGCAAACCGCAGCGCGTGAGCGCGAGCGAGGCTGAAGCAGCATTGGCCGAAGCGCTCAATCTGAGCGGTAACTAAGCCTCAAACAAAGCCCCGGTTGTCTTGACAACCGGGGCTTTGTCTTGACTGGAATCCGTAAGCTCTTTAGTATCTTGTACCCCGAAAATTGGCAGGGCGCTTGCTCTGCCCATTTTCGTTTTTAAGTGTCGTAAGACAATCAGTGGAGCTATAGATGGCAACTATCAACCAGCTGGTGCGCAAGCCGCGCAAGCGCCTGGTAGACAAGAGTGGCGTTCCTGCCCTGCAGAACTGCCCTCAGCGTCGCGGCGTATGCACCCGCGTATACACCACCACCCCGAAGAAGCCGAACTCCGCACTGCGTAAAGTGTGCCGTGTTCGTCTGACCAACGGTTTCGAGGTTTCCTCGTACATCGGCGGTGAAGGCCACAACCTGCAGGAGCACAGCGTAGTGCTGATCCGTGGCGGTCGTGTAAAAGACCTTCCGGGTGTGCGTTACCACACCGTGCGCGGTTCGTTGGACACCTCCGGTGTCAAAGACCGTAAGCAGGGTCGTTCGAAGTACGGCGCGAAGCGTCCGAAGTAATTTTGTTTTCCTATTTGCTGAGTCGATAAGAGTAAGGTCGGGCATCAAGTCCCGGATTACCTGAAGACCGTTTGAGGGCTTATCAATGCCAAGACGTCGTGTAGCGGCCAAACGTGAGATCCTGGCCGATCCGAAATACGGAAGCCAGATTCTGGCGAAGTTCATGAACCACGTGATGGAAAGCGGCAAGAAAGCCGTTGCCGAGCGTATCGTTTACGGTGCTCTGGACAAGGTCAAAGAGCGCGGTAAAGGCGACCCCCTGGAAATCTTCGAAAAAGCACTCGACGCCATCGCTCCGCTGGTCGAAGTGAAGTCCCGCCGTGTCGGCGGTGCTACCTACCAGGTTCCGGTCGAAGTACGTCCGTCCCGTCGTAATGCACTGGCCATGCGCTGGCTGGTGGACTTCGCCCGCAAGCGTGGCGAGAAGTCCATGGCTCTGCGTCTCGCTGGCGAACTGATGGATGCCGCTGAAGGTAAAGGCGCCGCCGTCAAGAAGCGTGAAGACGTGCACCGTATGGCTGAAGCCAACAAAGCGTTCTCGCACTACCGCTTCTAATTACGGCATCAACACTTCTGCGAGGGCTTTATGGCTCGTAATACAGCAATCAACCGCTACCGGAACATTGGTATCTGTGCCCACGTTGACGCGGGCAAGACCACCACTACCGAGCGGATCCTGTTCTACACAGGTCTCAGCCACAAGATGGGTGAGGTGCACGACGGCGCTGCTACCACCGACTGGATGGTGCAGGAGCAGGAGCGTGGTATCACCATCACCTCCGCTGCGATCACGACCTTCTGGGAAGGTTCGCGCGGCCAGTACGACAAGTACCGCGTAAACGTCATCGACACCCCCGGCCACGTAGACTTCACCATTGAAGTTGAGCGCTCCCTGCGCGTACTGGACGGCGCCGTCGTTGTGTTCTGCGGCACCTCCGGCGTTGAGCCGCAGTCCGAAACCGTATGGCGTCAAGCCAACAAGTACGGCGTTCCGCGTATCGTTTACGTGAACAAGATGGACCGCGCCGGCGCCAACTTCCTGCGCGTCGTCGGTCAGATCAAGAACCGTCTGGGTCACACCCCGGTTCCGGTTCAGCTGGCCATCGGTGCAGAAGATGACTTCCAGGGTCAGGTTGACCTGCTGAAGATGAAGGCCATCTACTGGAACGAAGACGACAAAGGCACTTCCTATCGCGAGGAAGAAATTCCCGCCGATATGGTCGAGCTGGCCACCGAGTGGCGCAACAACATGGTCGAGGCTGCTGCCGAAGCCAACGAAGAGCTGATGAACAAGTACCTGGAAGAGGGTGAGCTGTCGATCGAAGAGATCAAGGCTGGCCTGCGTCTGCGTACCATCGCTTGCGAAATCGTACCGGCTGTCTGCGGCTCCTCCTTCAAGAACAAGGGCGTGCCCCTGGTTCTCGACGCCGTCATCGACTTCCTGCCTGCTCCGACCGAGATTCCGGCGATCCAGGGTATCCACCCGGATCACATTGACGACGGCGACGATGCTCCGAAAGACGAGCGTCCGGCTGACGACAATGCGCCGTTCTCGGCTCTGGCATTCAAGATCGCCACCGACCCGTTCGTAGGTACTCTGACCTTCGTTCGCGTCTACTCGGGCGTTCTGGAGTCCGGTAACTCGGTTATCAACTCCGTGAAAGGCAAGAAAGAGCGCGTTGGTCGTATGGTGCAGATGCACGCCAACCAGCGCGACGAGATCAAAGAAGTACGCGCTGGCGACATCGCTGCTCTGATCGGCATGAAGGACGTCACCACTGGTGACACCCTGTGCGATATCGAGAAGCCGATCATCCTCGAGCGTATGGACTTCCCGGAGCCTGTGATCTCGGTAGCTGTTGAGCCGAAGACCAAGGCTGACCAGGAGAAGATGGGCATCGCCCTCGGCAAGCTGGCTCAGGAAGACCCGTCGTTCCGCGTCAAGACCGACGAAGAAACCGGCCAGACCATCATCTCCGGTATGGGTGAGCTGCACCTGGACATTCTCGTCGACCGCATGAAGCGTGAATTCGGCGTTGAGGCGAACATCGGCAAGCCGCAGGTTTCGTACCGCGAAACCATCTCGAAGGACAACATCGAGATCGAAGGCAAGTTCGTTCGTCAGTCCGGTGGTCGTGGTCAGTTCGGTCACTGCTGGATTCGTTTCTCGACTCCGGACGTGGACGACAAGGGCAACATCACTGAAGGCCTGGTCTTCACCAACGAAGTCGTGGGCGGTGTGGTTCCGAAGGAATACATCCCGGCCATCCAGAAAGGCATCGAAGAGCAGATGAAGAACGGCGTTGTTGCCGGCTATCCGCTGATCGGCCTGAAGGCGACCGTCTTCGATGGTTCCTACCACGACGTCGACTCCAACGAGATGGCGTTCAAGATCGCTGCTTCCATGGCGACCAAGCAGCTGGCCCAGAAGGGCGGCGGCAAGGTTCTGGAGCCGATCATGAAGGTGGAAGTGGTGACTCCTGAGGACTACATGGGTGACGTGATGGGGGACCTGAACCGTCGTCGTGGTCTGATTCAGGGGATGGAAGACTCGGTTTCCGGTAAGGTTATCCGTGCCGAGGTTCCGCTGGGCGAGATGTTCGGTTATGCAACCGACGTGCGTTCCATGTCCCAGGGTCGCGCTAGCTACTCCATGGAATTCTCCAAGTATGCTGAAGCTCCGGCGAACGTCGTCGAAGCTCTGGCCAAAAAACAAGCTTGATTCAGCTCTTTTAGTAAGAGGTTACTCTCGTGGCTAAAGAAAAATTTGAACGTAACAAACCGCACGTCAACGTCGGCACCATCGGTCACGTTGACCACGGCAAAACCACTCTGACCGCTGCTCTGACCAAGGTCTGCTCCGAGACCTGGGGCGGTTCCGCTCGCGCTTTCGACCAGATCGACAACGCGCCGGAAGAGAAGGCTCGTGGTATCACCATCAACACCTCTCACGTTGAATACGACTCGCCGGTACGCCACTACGCTCACGTAGACTGCCCGGGCCACGCCGACTACGTGAAGAACATGATCACCGGTGCTGCCCAGATGGACGGCGCGATCCTGGTTTGCTCGGCTGCTGACGGCCCCATGCCGCAGACCCGCGAGCACATCCTGCTGTCCCGTCAGGTAGGCGTTCCTTACATTGTCGTGTTCCTGAACAAGGCCGACATGGTTGACGACGCCGAGCTGCTGGAACTGGTCGAAATGGAAGTTCGCGATCTGCTGAACACCTACGACTTCCCGGGCGACGACACTCCGATCGTGATCGGTTCCGCTCTGATGGCTCTGAACGGCCAGGACGACAACGAGATGGGCGTTTCCGCCGTGCGCAAGCTGGTAGAAACCCTGGACTCGTACATTCCTGAGCCCGAGCGCGCCATCGACAAGCCGTTCCTGATGCCGATCGAAGACGTATTCTCGATCTCCGGTCGTGGCACTGTGGTAACTGGCCGTGTTGAGCGTGGCATCGTCAAGATCCAGGAAGAAGTGGAAATCGTCGGTATCAAGGCGACCACCAAAACTACCTGCACCGGCGTTGAAATGTTCCGCAAGCTGCTCGACGAAGGTCGTGCTGGTGAGAACGTTGGCGTCCTGCTGCGTGGTACCAAGCGTGAAGACGTAGAGCGTGGCCAGGTTCTGGCCAAGCCGGGCACCATCAAGCCACACACCAAGTTCGAGTGCGAAGTGTACGTGCTGTCCAAGGAAGAAGGTGGTCGTCACACCCCGTTCTTCAAAGGCTACCGTCCGCAGTTCTACTTCCGTACCACCGACGTAACCGGCAACTGCGAACTGCCGGAAGGCGTTGAGATGGTAATGCCGGGCGACAACGTGAAAATGGTTGTTACCCTGATTGCTCCGATCGCCATGGAAGATGGCCTGCGCTTCGCGATTCGCGAAGGCGGCCGTACCGTTGGCGCCGGCGTGGTTGCCAAGATCATCGAGTAATCGCTGATCCGCTCCAGAAAAAGGGACCCTTCGGGGTCCCTTTTTCGTTGAGTTGGTTAAATATTGACACCCCCCAGGCGCATCCGTACAATTGCGCCTCCTTTTAACGGGCGGAGTCCGTCCGTTGGGAATGGCAACTTGGAGTCTGAGGTCAAATGCAAAATCAACAAATCCGTATTCGGTTGAAGGCTTTTGATCACCGCCTGATCGACCAATCTACCCAGGAAATCGTGGAAACCGCGAAACGTACTGGCGCTCAGGTGCGTGGTCCGATTCCTCTGCCGACCCGCAAGGAACGTTACACCGTGCTGATTTCCCCGCACGTCAACAAGGACGCTCGTGACCAGTACGAAATTCGTACCCACAAGCGTGTTCTCGACATCGTTCAGCCGACCGACAAAACCGTCGACGCGCTGATGAAGCTCGACCTTGCTGCTGGCGTCGAAGTACAGATCAGCCTCGGCTAATGCCTTCGGCATTGGTCGTGTAACGCTCTGAAATGGGCGGCCATAGCGGGTGAAAGCCCCGTACACTAAAGAGGTTCTAAAGATGACAATTGGTGTTGTCGGTCGTAAGTGCGGCATGACCCGCATCTTCACCGAAGATGGTGTCTCCATTCCGGTCACGGTCATTGAGGTCGAGCCGAATCGCGTCACCCAGTTCAAAAACGAAGAAAGCGATGGCTATCGCGCTGTGCAGGTAACTGCTGGCGAGCGCCGTGCTTCTCGCGTGACCAAGGCGCAAGCCGGTCACTTTGCCAAGGCGAATGTCGCTGCCGGTCGCGGCGTGTGGGAATTCCGTCTGGGCGAAGAGGAGTTCAAGGCAGGCGATTCCATCTCTGTCGATCTGTTCCAGGCAGGCCAGCTGGTAGACGTTACCGGCGAGTCCAAGGGTAAAGGCTTTGCCGGTACCATCAAGCGCTGGAACTTCCGTGGTCAAGATAACACCCACGGTAACTCCGTTTCCCACCGCGTCCCGGGTTCCATCGGCCAGTGCCAGACTCCTGGTCGAGTGTTCAAGGGCAAAAAAATGTCGGGCCACATGGGTGCTGAGCGCGTAACCGTTCAATCCCTTGAGGTCGTGCGTGTCGATGCAGAGCGCAATCTGCTGCTGGTCAAAGGTGCCGTTCCTGGCGCTACCGGTGGTGATGTGCTGGTGCGTCCGGCAGCCAAGGCTCGCGGTTAAGAGAGGAAGCTGAGATGCAACTGAATGTAAATGGCGCTCAGGCGATCGAGGTTTCCGAGCGTACTTTTGGTAGCGAATTCAACGAGACCCTGGTTCACCAGGCAGTCGTCGCCTACATGGCTGGCGGTCGTCAAGGCACCAAGGCTCAGAAGACTCGTTCCGAAGTCTCCGGTGGTGGCAAGAAGCCGTGGCGTCAGAAGGGCACTGGTCGTGCTCGTGCTGGCACCATCCGTAGCCCCATCTGGCGTGGCGGCGGCGCGACTTTCGCAGCCAAGCCCCAGGATCACTCCCAGAAGCTCAACAAGAAGATGTACCGCGCTGCTCTGCGCTCCATCCTCTCTGAGCTGGTTCGTCTGGATCGTCTGGTTGTCGTTGCCGACTTCGCTGTCGATGCACCGAAGACCAAAGGTCTGGTCAGCAAGCTGGAAGGCCTGGGCCTGAAAGATGTACTGATCGTCACCGAAGGCGTCGATGAGAACCTGTACCTGGCAGCTCGCAACCTGGCCCACGTCGATGTACGTGACGTCCAGGCTTCCGATCCGGTCAGCCTCATCGCCTACGACAAGGTGCTGGTCACCGTGTCCGCCGTGAAGAAGTTCGAGGAGCTGCTGGCATGAACCAGGAACGCGTATTCAAAGTGCTGCTGGGCCCGCATATCTCCGAGAAGGCCACTGGCCTGGCGGACGGCAACAGCCAATTCGTTTTCAAGGTTGCCACTGATGCAACCAAGCTGGAAATCAAGAAGGCCGTAGAAAGCCTGTTCGGCGTGAAAGTACGTCGCGTCACCACCCTGAACGTTCAGGGCAAGACCAAGCGTACCGTTCGCGGCCTGGGCAAGCGTAACGACTGGAAAAAAGCGTACATCGCTCTCCAGCCGGGCCAGGATCTCGATTTCGCAGCTGGCGCTGAGTAAAGGGGTGCATCATGGCAATCGTTAAATGCAAACCGACTTCCGCTGGTCGTCGTTTCGTCGTCAAGGTAGTGAACCAGGACCTGCACAAAGGTGCTCCGTTCGCTCCCCTGCTCGAGAAGAAGTCCAAGTCGGGCGGCCGTAACAACAACGGTCGTATCACCACCCGTCATATCGGTGGTGGCCACAAGCAGCACTATCGTCTGGTCGACTTCCGCCGCAACAAGGATGGCATCCCTGCCATCGTTGAACGCGTCGAATACGATCCGAACCGTACTGCTCACATCGCTCTGCTGAAATACGCGGACGGCGAGCGTCGTTACATCATCGCCCCCAAAGGCGTGGTGGCTGGCGATCAACTGATCTCCGGTATCGGCGCTCCGATCAAGGCCGGCAACAACATGCCGCTGCGCAACATTCCGGTGGGTAGCACCATCCACGGTATCGAACTGAAGCCTGGCAAAGGCGCTCAGATCGCTCGCTCCGCTGGCGCCTCGGCTCAGCTGGTTGCCCGTGAAGGTGCATACGTAACCGTACGTCTGCGTTCCGGTGAGATGCGTAAAGTCCTGGCTGACTGCCGTGCGACCCTGGGCGAAGTCTCGAACTCCGAGCACAGCCTGCGTTCGCTGGGTAAAGCCGGTGCCAAACGCTGGCGTGGCGTTCGCCCGACCGTTCGTGGTGTTGCCATGAACCCGGTCGACCACCCGCATGGTGGTGGTGAAGGTCGTACCTCTGCTGGTCGTCATCCGGTATCGCCGTGGGGTCTTCAGACCAAGGGTAAGAAGACTCGCGCGAACAAGCGTACCGACAACATGATCGTCCGTCGCCGCAAGTAAATAGAGGGATACGACAGTGCCACGTTCTCTGAAAAAAGGTCCTTTTATCGATCTTCACCTGCTGAAGAAGATCGAAGTGGCGGTAGAAAAGAACGACCGCAAGCCGATCAAGACCTGGTCGCGCCGTTCTATGATCATGCCGCACATGGTTGGTCTGACCATCGCTGTCCACAACGGCCGTCAACACGTGCCGGTTCTGGTCAACGAAGACATGGTCGGTCACAAACTCGGCGAGTTCGCTGCTACCCGCACTTATCGTGGGCACGCTGCGGACAAGAAAGCCAAGCGTTAAGGGGTAAGGAAGATGGAAGTAGCCGCTAAGCTCTCGGGCGCTCGTATCTCCGCCCAGAAAGCCCGCTTGGTCGCCGACCAGATCCGCGGGAAGAAGGTGGGCGACGCGCTCAACCTCCTGGCTTTCAGCAACAAGAAAGCCGCCGAGATCATGAAGAAAGTGCTGGAGTCGG
Source organism: Pseudomonas sp. C9-3 (assembly GCF_032392015.1). Taxonomy (NCBI): domain Bacteria; kingdom Pseudomonadati; phylum Pseudomonadota; class Gammaproteobacteria; order Pseudomonadales; family Pseudomonadaceae; genus Pseudomonas; species Pseudomonas sp. C9-3. The sequence goes on from NZ_CP135919.1 coordinate 6,591,840, forward strand.
CCGTGGCCAACGCCGAGCACAACGAAGGCGCCGATGTAGACGATCTCAAAGTCTCCACTGTCTTCGTCAACGAAGGTCGTTCGCTCAAGCGCATCATGCCGCGTGCCAAAGGCCGTGCTGATCGCATCGTCAAGCGGTCTTGCCATATCACTGTCAAGGTTGCGGACAAGTAACGGAGTCGATCAGATGGGTCAGAAAGTACATCCCAATGGCATCCGCCTGGGTATCGTCAAGGAGCACACCTCCGTTTGGTACGCAGATAAGCGCACTTACGCCGATTATCTGTTCGCCGACCTGAAGGTACGTGAGTATCTCCAAGACAAACTAAAAAGCGCGTCCGTAAGCCGTATCGATATCCATCGCCCGGCTCAAACCGCACGCATCACCATCCACACCGCTCGTCCCGGCATCGTGATCGGCAAGAAAGGTGAAGATGTTGAGAAGCTGCGTCAGGACCTGACCAAGCAAATGGGTGTGCCTGTGCACATCAACATCGAAGAGATCCGCAAGCCGGAACTCGACGGTATGCTGGTTGCGCAAAGCGTAGCTCAGCAGCTGGAGCGTCGCGTTATGTTCCGTCGCGCCATGAAGCGCGCTGTACAGAACGCCATGCGCATTGGTGCCAAAGGCATCAAGATCCAGGTAAGCGGTCGTCTGGGCGGCGCTGAAATCGCTCGTACCGAGTGGTATCGCGAAGGTCGTGTGCCCCTGCACACCCTGCGTGCCGACATCGACTATGCAACCTACGAAGCGCACACCACCTACGGTGTGATCGGTGTGAAGGTTTGGATCTTCAAAGGCGAGGTCATTGGTGGCCGCCAGGAAGAGCTGAAGCCCCAAGCGCCCGCTCCTCGTAAAAAAGCTGCTAAGTAAGGAGTACGCAAATGCTGCAACCCAAGCGTACGAAGTTCCGCAAGCAAATGACCGGTCACAACCGTGGCCTGGCTCATCGCGGTTCTAAAGTCAGCTTCGGCGAGTTCGCCCTCAAGGCAACCAGCCGTGGCCGTCTCACCGCGCGTCAGATCGAGTCCGCACGTCGTGCGCTGACCCGTCACGTAAAACGTGGCGGCAAGATCTGGATCCGCGTATTCCCCGACAAGCCTGTTACCAAGAAGCCCCTGGAAGTACGTATGGGTAAAGGTAAGGGCGGCGTCGAGTACTGGGTAGCCCAGATTCAACCGGGCAAGGTCCTGTACGAGATCGAGGGTGTATCCGAAGAGCTGGCGCGTGAGGCATTCGCCCTGGCTGCTGCAAAGCTGCCGCTCGCCACCTCCTTTGTTAAGCGGACGGTGATGTGATGAAAGCGAATGAACTTCGTGAAAAATCCGTTGAGCAGCTGAACGAGCAACTGCTCGGCCTGCTGCGCGACCAGTTCAATCTGCGCATGCAGAAAGCAACTGGCCAGTTGGGGCAGTCTCACCTGCTCTCGCAGGTTAAGCGCGATATCGCTCGCGTGAAAACTGTGCTCAACCAGCAAGCAGGTAAGTAATCATGGCTGAAGCTCAGAAAACCGTCCGTACGCTGACTGGCCGCGTCGTCAGCGACAAGATGGACAAGACCGTTACCGTTCTGATCGAGCGTCGCGTCAAGCACCCGATCTACGGCAAATACGTGAAGCGTTCGACCAAACTGCACGCCCACGACGAAACCAATCAGTGCCGCATTGGTGACCTGGTCACCATTCGCGAAACTCGTCCGCTGGCCAAAACCAAGGCCTGGACCCTGGTTGATGTCGTCGAGCGCGCGGTTGAAGTCTAAGGGTCGGAGATAGAAGATGATTCAGACTCAATCCATGCTCGAAGTCGCTGATAACAGCGGCGCGCGTCGCGTAATGTGCATCAAGGTACTCGGCGGTTCGCACCGCCGTTACGCCGGCATTGGCGACATCATCAAGGTCACCGTCAAGGAAGCAATTCCGCGTGGCAAGGTGAAGAAGGGCCAGGTAATGACTGCCGTGGTCGTTCGCACCAAGCACGGCGTACGTCGTACCGACGGTTCCATCATTCGCTTCGACGGCAACGCCGCCGTCCTGCTGAATAACAAGCAGGAGCCGATCGGCACCCGTATCTTCGGGCCGGTGACTCGTGAACTTCGTACTGAGAAGTTCATGAAGATCGTCTCCCTTGCCCCTGAAGTGCTGTAAGGAGTAGCCGTCATGCAAAAAATTCGTCGTGACGACGAAGTCATCGTCATTGCCGGCAAGGACAAGGGCAAGCGTGGCAAGGTGATCAAGGTTCTGGCTGACGACCGTCTGGTCGTTGGCGGTGTGAACCTGGTCAAGCGCCACACCAAGCCCAACCCCATGCTCAACCAGCAAGGCGGGATCGTCGAGAAGGAGGCGCCTCTGCACGTCTCCAACGTCGCCATCTTCAACGCTGAAACCAACAAGGCTGACCGCGTTGGTTTCAAAGTCGAAGACGGTAAGAAGATTCGTGTCTTCAAGTCGACCCAGAAACCGGTTCAGGCTTGAGGGAGCTAGGTAGATCACCATGGCACGATTGAAAGAAATTTATCGGAAGGAAATCGCTCCCAAGCTGAAGCAAGAGCTTCAGCTGGCGAACGTGATGGAAGTTCCGCGCGTTACCAAAATCACCCTGAACATGGGTCTTGGCGAAGCTGTCGGCGACAAGAAAGTCATCGAGAGCGCCGTAGCTGATCTGGAAAAGATCGCGGGTCAGAAGCCGGTTGTGACTTACGCTCGTAAGTCCATCGCTGGCTTCAAGATTCGTGAAGGCTGGCCGATCGGCGTGAAAGTCACCCTGCGTGGCGATCGCATGTACGAGTTCCTGGACCGTCTGCTGTCGATCTCCCTGCCGCGCGTTCGTGACTTCCGCGGTCTGAATGCCAAGTCCTTCGACGGCCGTGGCAACTACAGCATGGGCGTCAAAGAGCAGATCATCTTCCCGGAAATCGATTACGACAAGATCGATGCCCTCCGCGGTATGGATATCACTCTGACCACTACCGCGCGTTCGGATGATGAAGGTCGTGCCCTGCTGCGCGCCTTCAAATTCCCGTTCCGCAACTGATTGGAGTAGGACCATGGCTAAAGAGAGCATGAAGAACCGTGAGCTGAAGCGTCAGCGCACGGTAGCCAAGTACGCCAAAAAGCGTGCCGAGCTGAAAGCGATCATCGTTAATCCGAGCACCACTGCGGAAGATCGTTGGAATGCCCAGGTCGCCCTGCAGAAGCAACCGCGTGACGCGAGCGCCAGCCGCCTGCGCAACCGTTGCCGTCTGACCGGTCGTCCGCACGGTTACTACCGCAAGTTCGGCCTGAGCCGTAACAAGCTGCGTGAAGCGGCAATGCGCGGTGACGTACCGGGCCTGGTGAAAGCCAGCTGGTAAGTGCTAGACGGAGTCGGCAACGGCTCCGTTGATCGCTTTGCGAAGCAAGCCCCCTCGTGGGGCTTGATTCGTTTTTGAGCGATCTCTAGAATACCCGGCTCCCCCGAGCCCGGGTTTAGATCGTCCGGCGTTTTGAGGGCGAGTTATGAAGTTGAAGGCTTATCTTTTGTATCAGGAGCATTAAGCCCATGAGTATGCAGGACCCGTTAGCAGACATGCTAACTCGCATCCGTAATGCCCAGATGGCTGAGAAGACCGTCGTGAGCATGCCGTCTTCCAAGCTGAAAGCGGCAGTCGCCAAAGTCCTCAAGGACGAAGGTTACATTGCGGATTTCCAAGTCACCGCCGAGGCCAAGCCTCTGCTGTCGATCGAGCTGAAGTACTTCGAAGGCAAGCCTGTCATCGAGGAAGTGAAGCGAATCAGCCGTCCTGGCCTGCGCCAGTACAAATCCGTAGACCAGCTGCCGAAAGTTCGCGGCGGCCTGGGCGTTTCGATCGTCTCCACCAACAAAGGTGTGATGACTGACCGTGCTGCCCGTGCCGCTGGCGTCGGTGGCGAAGTGCTCTGCACTGTGTTCTAAGGGGAATCAGCATGTCTCGCGTTGCTAAGAACCCCGTCATTCTGCCTGCCGGCGTTGAAATCAAGCTGGCTGGTCAGGAACTTTCGATCAAGGGCGCCAAAGGTGCTCTGGAGCTGAAAGTACATCCGTCCGTCGAAGTCATTCAGGACAACGGTGAGCTGCGTTTCGCTGCGCGTAACGGCGACCAGCAGACCCGTGCCATGGCCGGTACCACCCGCGCTCTGGTCAACAACATGGTGATCGGCGTCAGCCAAGGCTTCGAGCGCAAGCTCCAGCTGGTTGGTGTTGGTTACAAAGCGCAGGCCAAAGGCCAAGTGCTGTCCCTGGCTCTCGGCTTCTCCCACCCGGTTGATTACGAACTGCCTGCCGGCATCGTCGCGGAAACCCCCAGCCAGACCGACATCCTGATCAAGGGTATCGACAAGCAGCTGGTTGGCCAGGTTGCCGCGGAAATCCGCGACTTCCGTCCGCCGGAGCCGTACAAAGGCAAGGGCGTGCGTTACGCCGACGAAGTCGTCCTTCGTAAAGAAGCCAAGAAGAAGTAGGGCATAGCAAATGAGCGTCAAGAAAGAAACCCGTCTGCGCCGCGCTCGCAAGGCTCGCCTGAAGATGCGCGAACTGGAAGCCGTACGCCTCTGCGTGTACCGCTCCTCCCAGCACATCTACGCCCAGGTCATTGCAGCCGACGGCGGCAAGGTCCTGGCCAGCGCCTCGACCCTGGACAAGGAACTGCGCGAAGCTGCCACCGGCAACGTCGACGCAGCCAAGAAAGTTGGTCAACTGGTCGCGGAACGCGCCAAGGCTGCCGGCGTCACTCAGGTGGCGTTCGACCGTTCTGGCTTCAAGTACCACGGTCGTATCAAGGCCCTGGCTGATGCCGCTCGTGAAGGCGGTCTGGAGTTCTAAGTTATGGCAAACAACGATCAAAAGCGCGACGAAGGCTACATCGAGAAGCTGGTTCAAGTGAACCGCGTCGCCAAAACCGTAAAAGGTGGCCGTATCTTCGCCTTCACCGCGCTGACCGTGGTTGGCGATGGCAAGGGCCGTGTTGGCTTCGGTCGTGGCAAGGCGCGTGAAGTGCCGGCCGCTATCCAGAAGGCAATGGAAGCTGCTCGCCGCAACATGATCCAGGTTGATCTGAACGGCACCACCCTGCAGTACCCGACCAAGTCCGCCCATGGCGCCTCCAAGGTGTACATGCAGCCGGCTTCCGAAGGTACCGGCATCATCGCCGGCGGCGCCATGCGCGCTGTCCTGGAAGTTGCTGGTGTGCAGAACGTTCTGGCGAAGTGCTACGGCTCCACCAATCCGGTGAACGTGGTCTACGCAACCTTCAAGGGCCTGAAGAACATGCAGTCCCCTGAGTCGGTAGCGGCCAAGCGTGGCAAGAGCGTCGAGGAGATTCTCTAACCATGGCAACTGTCAAAGTTACCCTGATCAAGAGCCTGAACGGCCGTCTGGCCAATCACAAGGCTTGCGTCAAAGGCCTCGGCCTGCGTCGCATTAATCACACCGTCGAAGTTCAGGACACTCCTGAAAACCGCGGCATGATTAACAAGGCTTACTACCTGCTGCGTGTGGAGGGTTAATCCATGCAACTGAACGATCTGCGTTCCGCGCCGGGTGCCCGTCGCGAAAAGCACCGTCCGGGCCGTGGCATCGGTAGCGGTCTGGGCAAGACCGGTGGCCGTGGTCACAAAGGTCAAACCTCCCGCTCCGGTGGCTCCATCGCTCCGGGCTTCGAGGGTGGTCAGCAACCGCTGCACCGTCGTCTGCCGAAATTCGGCTTCAACTCGCTGAAAGCCATGGATCGCGCAGAAGTGCGCACTTCCGAACTGGCCAAGGTCGAGGGTGATGTCGTTACCGTGCAGTCCCTGAAGGATGCCAACGTGATTAACCAGAACGTACAGCGTGTGAAAGTCATGCTGTCGGGCGACGTTACTCGCGCGGTCACTCTGAAAGGCATCGGCGCCACCAAGGGCGCTCGTGCGGCTATCGAAGCAGCTGGCGGCAAAATCGAGGACTAAATGGCTAAGCAAGGTGCTCTCTCTGCGCTGAGCAACGGTGGTGGTTTGTCCGAGCTCTGGGCACGTCTGCGTTTCCTGTTCCTGGCGATCATCGTCTATCGGATCGGCGCGCACATCCCAGTCCCGGGCATCAACCCCGATCGCTTGGCGGCACTGTTCCGGCAGAACGAGGGGACCATTCTTAGCCTCTTCAACATGTTTTCCGGCGGCGCGCTGGAGCGCATGAGTATTTTTGCACTGGGGATCATGCCGTACATCTCGGCATCGATCATCATGCAGCTCATGACCGCTATCAGCCCGCAGCTGGAGCAGTTGAAGAAAGAGGGTGAGTCTGGGCGTCGCAAGATCAGCCAGTACACCCGCTACGCGACTCTCGTCCTGGCACTTGTCCAGGCCATTGGCATGTCCATTGGTCTGGGTAGCCAGGGCGTGGCCTTCTCCAACGACTTCGGCTTCTACTTCGTGTCGGTCACCACCTTCGTGGCGGGTGCACTCTTCATGATGTGGCTGGGTGAGCAGATCACCGAGCGGGGTGTCGGCAACGGCATCTCCATGTTGATCTTCTCCGGTATCGTCGCAGGCCTGCCCCGAGCAATCGGTCAGTCCTTCGAGTCCGCGCGTCAAGGTGACATCAACATCTTCGCCCTGATCGCCATCGGCCTGCTGGCCGTGGCCATCATCGCGTTCGTGGTGTTCATCGAGCGTGGTCAGCGTCGTATCGCCGTGCATTACGCCAAGCGCCAGCAAGGTCGCAAGGTGTTTGCCGCCCAGACCAGCCATTTGCCGCTGAAAGTGAACATGGCAGGTGTAATCCCTGCGATTTTCGCCAGCAGCATCCTGCTGTTCCCGGCATCCCTGGGTGCTTGGTTCGGTCAGTCGGAAGGCCTGGGTTGGCTGCAGGACGTCGCGCAAGCGATCGCGCCTGGTCAGCCGCTGAACATTCTGCTGTTTAGTGCAGGGATCGTCTTCTTCTGCTTCTTCTACACAGCGTTGATGTTCAACCCGAAGGACGTGGCGGAAAACCTCAAGAAGTCCGGTGCATTTATTCCGGGTATTCGTCCGGGTGAACAGTCTGCTCGCTACATCGATGGCGTGCTGACCCGTTTGACCATGTTCGGTGCCCTGTACATGACGGCTGTGTGCCTGCTGCCCCAGTTCCTGGTCGTAGCTGCCCACGTTCCGTTCTACCTTGGCGGGACCTCGTTGCTGATCGTGGTCGTGGTTGTGATGGACTTTATGGCCCAAGTACAATCGCACCTCGTTTCTCACCAGTACGAATCCCTCATGAAGAAAGCCAACCTGAAGGGCTATGGCAGCGGTCTGCTGCGCTGACCCGTAAGGTTCGAGGAGTCACTGATGAAAGTTCGTGCATCGGTTAAGAAGCTGTGCCGCAACTGCAAGATCGTCCGTCGCGAAGGCGTCGTTCGTGTCATCTGCAGCGCGGAGCCGCGTCACAAACAGCGCCAAGGCTGAGTGTGATTCACGCGTGATAGCCCGGCAGCTAGTGTGCTGCCGGGTTGATTATTTGTTTTTACAGCGCTAATATCCGCGCCCTTTCTTGGCTCCCTGGGCGCCGGGTAGCTGTCAATTGGAGTTTTTCTGAATGGCCCGTATTGCAGGCGTAAACATTCCGGATAACAAGCACACTGTTATCTCGCTGACCTACATCTATGGTGTTGGTCGCACTACCGCACAGAGCATCTGTGCAGCCACCGGCATCAGCCCGGCTGTAAAGATCAAAGAGCTGAGCGAAGAGCAGATCGATTCGCTGCGTACCGAAGTGGCCAAGCTGACCACTGAAGGTGACCTGCGTCGCGAAATCAACATGAATATCAAGCGTCTGATGGACCTCGGTTGCTACCGCGGTCTGCGTCATCGTCGTGGTCTGCCGGTTCGCGGTCAGCGTACCAAGACCAACGCGCGCACCCGTAAGGGCCCGCGTAAGCCGATCCGCAAGTAATCGCTTAGGAATATAGTCATGGCAAAACCTGCTGCTCGTCCTCGCAAGAAAGTCAAAAAGACGGTGGTTGATGGGATCGCGCATATCCACGCGTCCTTCAACAACACCATCGTTACCATCACTGATCGTCAGGGCAACGCCCTGTCCTGGGCCACTTCCGGTGGTTCGGGCTTCCGTGGCTCGCGTAAGAGCACTCCGTTCGCTGCCCAGGTAGCGGCCGAGCGTGCCGGCCAGGCTGCTCTGGAATACGGTCTGAAGAACCTTGACGTCAACGTCAAAGGCCCGGGCCCGGGTCGCGAGTCGGCTGTTCGTGCGCTGAATGCCTGCGGTTACAAGATCGCCAGCATCACCGACGTAACCCCGATCCCGCATAACGGCTGCCGTCCGCCGAAAAAGCGTCGCGTGTAATAGGAGACAGTGAGAAATGGCTCGTTACATTGGTCCCAAGTGCAAACTGTCCCGCCGCGAAGGCACTGATCTCTTCCTGAAGAGCGGCGTTCGTGCCCTCGACTCGAAGTGCAAGGCAGAACAAGTTCCCGGCCAGCATGGCCAGCGTCGTGGTCGTCTGTCCGACTACGGTCTGCAGCTGCGCGAGAAACAAAAAGTTCGCCGCATCTACGGCGTTCTGGAACGTCAATTCCGTGGCTACTATCAGGAAGCGTCCCGCCGCAAGGGCTCCACGGGTGAAAACCTGCTGCAGCTGCTTGAGTGCCGTCTGGACAACGTCGTCTACCGTATGGGCTTCGGTTCCACTCGTTCCGAATCCCGTCAGCTGGTGTCCCACAAGACCATCAGCGTCAACGGTCAGACCGTAAACGTGCCGTCCTACCAGGTCAAAGCCGGTGATGTCGTTGCTGTTCGCGAGAAATCGAAGAACCAGCTGCGTATCGCCCAAGCTCTGGACCTGTGCGCCCAGCGCGGTCGCGTTGAGTGGGTCGACGTGGACACCGACAAGAAAGCTGGCACCTTCAAAAGTGTCCCGGCTCGTGCCGATCTGTCCGCCGACATCAACGAAAACCTGATTGTCGAGCTCTACTCCAAGTAAGGGCTAGAAAATAGGTGCATCCATGCAGAGTTCGGTAAATGAGTTCCTGACCCCCCGCCACATCGATGTGCAGGTGGTCAGCCAAACCCGCGCCAAGATCACTCTCGAGCCTCTCGAGCGTGGTTTCGGCCATACCCTGGGCAACGCGCTGCGTCGCATCCTGTTGTCCTCCATGCCTGGCTGTGCGGTAGTCGAGGCCGAGATCGACGGCGTACTCCACGAGTACTCCGCCATCGAAGGTGTGCAGGAAGATGTCATCGAGATCCTGCTCAACCTGAAAGGCCTGGCCATCAAGCTGCACGGCCGTGACGAAGTGACGCTGACCCTGGCGAAAAAGGGCTCGGGTGTGGTGACCGCTGCCGATATTCAGCTGGATCATGATGTCGAGATCGTCAACGGTGACCATGTTATCGCCCACCTGGCTGATAACGGCGCGCTGAACATGAAGCTGAAAGTCGCTCGTGGCCGTGGCTACGAGCCGGCTGATGCCCGCACGAGCGATGAAGACGAAAGCCGCAGCATTGGCCGTCTTCAGCTTGATGCCTCGTTCAGCCCCGTACGTCGTGTTGCCTACGTGGTCGAGAACGCCCGTGTCGAACAGCGTACCAACCTGGACAAGCTGGTCCTCGATCTGGAAACCAACGGCACCCTGGACCCTGAAGAGGCTATCCGTCGCGCCGCTACCATTCTGCAACAGCAGCTGGCAGCGTTCGTGGACCTCAAAGGCGACAGCGAGCCCGTCGTTGAAGAGCAGGAAGACGAGATCGATCCGATCCTGCTGCGTCCGGTCGATGACCTTGAGCTGACCGTCCGTTCGGCCAACTGCCTGAAGGCAGAGAACATCTACTACATCGGTGACCTGATTCAGCGCACCGAAGTAGAGCTGCTCAAAACGCCGAACCTGGGCAAGAAGTCCCTGACCGAAATCAAGGACGTTCTGGCCTCTCGCGGTCTGTCCCTCGGTATGCGCCTCGATAACTGGCCGCCGGCAAGTCTCAAGAAAGACGACAAGGCTACTGCCTGATCGTCGTAGCTACCGAACGTAAAGTTTGGAAAGGAATTGAACCATGCGCCATCGTAAAAGTGGTCGTCACCTGAGCCGCACCAGCGCGCACCGCAAGGCTATGTTCCAGAACATGGCTGTGTCGCTCTTCGAACACGAACTGATCAAAACCACCCTGCCCAAGGCCAAGGAACTGCGTCGCGTTGCCGAGCCGCTGATCACCCTGGCTAAAGTGGATAGCGTTGCCAACCGTCGTCTCGCTTTCGACCGTACCCGTTCGAAGGAAGCCGTAGGCAAGCTGTTCAACGAACTGGGCAAGCGCTACGCCAACCGTCCGGGCGGCTACCTGCGCATCCTGAAGTGCGGCTTCCGCGCCGGCGACAATGCCCCCATGGCATACGTCGAACTGATTGACCGCGCTGTTGGCGGCCAAGCAGTAGAAGCTGCAGAGTAAGGTTTACGCCTTATAAGAAACCGGGCCTTGTGCCCGGTTTTTTATCGCCTGGAGAAAAGTTTTTATCTATTGATAGGCTCGAATCAATAAATTGGCTTATCAAGTCCCTTGTCACCGATCCTTAACGCCGTCGACTTCTACTGCTTGCTGAGCTGGATCAACAGCCGCAATGCCGTTGGAGGCGCTTAATTGTCCGATTGGGATGTCGGGCCGAGCCTTCTGCCTCCGCAGTCGGCCGGCATACAGGCACCCCGCCGTTGAGGAGAGTAACGATGAGTGACAACACCCGTCTGACGACTGCAGCTGGAGCTCCGGTCGCCGATAATCAGAATGTCCAGACCGCCGGCCCGCGGGGCCCGATGCTGCTGCAGGACGTCTGGTTCCTGGAGAAACTGGCGCACTTCGACCGCGAAGTGATCCCTGAGCGTCGGATGCATGCCAAGGGCTCGGCGGCCTACGGTACCTTCACCGTCACCCAGGACATCACCCGCTATACCCGCGCCAAGCTGTTCTCCCAGGTCGGCAAGCAGACTCCCCTGTTCCTGCGCTTCTCCACCGTGGCCGGCGAGCGTGGCGCAGCAGACGCCGAGCGCGATATCCGTGGCTTCGCCCTGAAGTTCTACACCGAGGAAGGCAACTGGGACCTGGTCGGCAACAACACCCCGGTCTTCTACTTCCGCGATCCGCTGAAATTCCCTGACCTGAACCACGTGGTGAAGCGCGATCCGCGCACCAACCTGCGCAACGCCACGCTGAAATGGGACTTCTTCTCGCACCTGCCCGAAGCCCTGCACCAGTTGACCATCGACTTCAGCGACCGTGGCCTGCCGCGCAGCTACCGTCACGTCCATGGCTTTGGTAGCCACACGTTCAGCTTTATCAATGCCAGCAACGAGCGCTTCTGGGTCAAGTTCCACTTCAAGACCCAGCAGGGCATCGAGAACCTGAGCAATGAGGAAGCGGCGAAACTGGTCGGGGCCGACCGCGAGAGCTCCCAGCGCGACCTGTATGACGCCATCGAGCGCGGCGACTTCCCGCGCTGGAAGATGTACGTACAGGTGATGCCGGAGAAGGAAGCGGCGACCTACCGCTACAACCCGTTCGACCTGACCAAGGTCTGGCCGCACGGCGACTACCCGCTGATAGAGGTGGGTTACTTCGAGCTCAATCGCAACCCGGCGAACTACTTCGCCGAGGTCGAGCAGTCGGCATTCTCTCCGGCAAATATCGTTCCCGGCATCGGTTTCTCGCCGGACAAGATGCTCCAGGGTCGTCTGTTCTCCTACGGCGATGCACACCGCTATCGCCTGGGCGTGAACCACCACCAGATCCCGGTGAACGCTGCGCGTAACAACCCGCGCATCTATCACCGCGACGGCGCCATGCGGGTGGACGGCAATAACGGTGACATGACCGTCACCTACGAGCCGAACAGCTTCAGCCAATGGCAGGAACAACCGGATTACTCCGAGCCGCCGCTGACCCTGGAAGGTAGCGCCGACCACTGGAACCACCGTGTGGACGACGATTACTACAGTCAGCCGGCCGCACTGTTCCGTCTGTTTGACGAAGCACAGCGGCAGCGCCTGTACGAGAACATTGCCGGGGACATGGCAGGCGTACCGGAAGCGATCCAGCGTCGTCAGCTCGCGCTGTTCTTCAATATCGACCCGGCCTACGGCGAAGGCGTCGCCAAGGCGCTGGGCCTGAAGCTCGACTAAGCTGAAACCGTTCTACCAGCCGCCCTCTTCGGAGGGCGGTTGCGTTTGTGGGGCATCGCGGACTTGACCCCGGTCATGGCCAGTCGCGACCATAGCGCCGTTTAATTCGCTGTCACGTCCCAGGGAGAAGGCTGATGCAAGGCCACGCCGAGGTTATCGATTATCTCAACACGCTGCTGACCGGTGAGCTGGCCGCTCGCGACCAGTACTTCATCCACTCGCGCATGTATGAGGATTGGGGCTTCACCAAGCTCTACGAGCGTCTCAACCACGAGATGGAAGAGGAAACTCAGCACGCCGATGCGTTGCTGCGCCGCATCCTCCTGCTCGAAGGCACCCCGCGCATGCGCCCGGACGACATTCACCCGGGCAAGACCGTGCCGGAAATGCTGGAAGCCGACCTGAAGCTGGAGCGCCATGTGCGCGCCGCGCTGGCCAAGGGCATTGCGCTGTGCGAGAAGCACAAGGACTTCGTCACCCGCGATATCCTGCGCGTACAGCTGACTGATACCGAGGAAGACCACGCCTATTGGCTGGAGCAGCAACTCGGCCTGATCGCCAAGATGGGTCTGGAGAATTACCTGCAGTCGCAGATCTGATCCATAGCTTCGCTTCATTAAAAGCCCTTGGCGCCCAGTCTCCGGGGGGTTTCTTTTGTAGGGGCGAGCTTGCTCGCGAACAGAGTTACCCAATAACTCAGGTGTGGGGCGGTTCGTGGGCGTCCCCCTCGGTCCGACGAAGAGCACAAGAAAAAGCCCCTGCGCCGATCAGCGACAGGGGCTTTTTCGTGCCGGTGTGGATCAGGCCCGATCACGCTCCAGCAATGGCTTGAGGAAGTGCCCGGTGTGCGACACCGCCAACTCCGCGACCTGCTCCGGCGTGCCGGTGGCGATGATCTGTCCACCCTTGGAGCCACCCTCGGGGCCGAGATCGACCAGCCAGTCGGCAGTCTTGATCACGTCCAGGTTGTGCTCGATCACCACCACGGTGTTGCCGTGGTCGCGCAGGCGATGGAGCACGTCCAGCAGTTGCTGGATATCCGCGAAGTGCAGGCCGGTGGTCGGCTCGTCGAGGATGTACAGCGTCTTGCCGGTATCGCGCTTGGACAGCTCGCGGGACAACTTCACCCGCTGCGCTTCACCGCCGGAGAGTGTCGTCGCGCTCTGGCCCAGCTTGATATAGGACAGGCCAACATCCATCAGCGTCTGCAACTTGCGGGCGATGGCGGGGACGGCATCGAAGAACGCGCGGGCGTCTTCGATGGTCATGTCCAGCACCTCGGTGATGCTCTTGCCCTTGTAGCGGACTTCCAGGGTCTCGCGGTTGTAGCGCTTGCCCTTGCAGACGTCGCAGGGGACGTAGATGTCCGGCAGGAAGTGCATCTCCACCTTGATCACGCCATCGCCCTGGCAGGCCTCGCAGCGGCCGCCCTTGACGTTGAACGAGAAGCGCCCCGGACCGTAGCCGCGCGAACGGGCTTCCGGCACGCCGGCGAACAGCTCGCGGATCGGCGTGAACAGCCCGGTATAGGTCGCTGGGTTGGAGCGCGGGGTGCGGCCGATCGGGCTCTGGTCGATGTCCACCACCTTGTCCAGGTGCTGCAGGCCATCGAACGAGTCGTAGGGCGCGACTTCCAGCGTGGTGGCACCATTGAGCGCGGTAGCGGTGATCGGGAACAGGGTGTTGTTGATCAGCGTCGACTTGCCCGAACCGGATACGCCGGTAATGCAGGTGAACAGGCCGACCGGGATTTCCAGGTTGACGTTCTGCAGGTTGTTGCCGCGCGCGCCCTTGAGCTTGAGCAATTGCTTCTTGTTGCGCGGGGTACGTTCGGCGGGCACGACGATCTTGGTGCGGCCGGAGAGGTAGGCCCCAGTAACCGAATCGGGGTGGTCCATGACCTGTTGCGGTGTGCCCTCGGCGACGATCTGCCCGCCGTGTACGCCGGCACCCGGGCCGATGTCCACGACGTAGTCGGCGAGGCGGATGGCGTCCTCGTCGTGCTCGACCACGATCACCGTGTTGCCCAGGTTGCGCAGGTGGGTGAGGGTGCCCAGCAGGCGCTCGTTGTCGCGCTGGTGCAGGCCGATGGAAGGTTCGTCGAGGATGTACATGACGCCCACCAGGCCCGCGCCGATCTGGCTGGCCAGGCGGATGCGCTGGGCCTCGCCGCCGGAGAGGGTGTCGGCGCTGCGGTCCAGGGTCAGGTAGTCGAGGCCGACGTTGACCAGGAACTGCAGGCGCTCGCGGATTTCCTTGAGAATCTTCGAGGCGATCTCGCCGCGACGGCCCGTCAGGGTCAGGCTCTCGGCGTATTCGCAGGCGGTGCCCACCGGCATTGAGGTGATCGCCGGCAACGTCTTGTCGCCGACCCACACGTGGCGGGCTTCGCGGCGCAGGCGGGTGCCGTGGCAGTCCGGGCAGGGCTGGGTGCTGAGGAACTTGGCCAGCTCCTCGCGCACGGTGGCCGATTCGGTCTCGCGGTAGCGGCGCTCCAGGTTCGGCAGGATGCCTTCGAACGGGTGCGCGCGCTTGACGATGTCGCCGCGGTCATTGAGGTAGCGGAACTCGACGTTCTCGCGGCCCGAGCCATTGAGGATGAACTTCTGGTGATCCGGGTCGAGATCCTGGAAGGGCTCTTCCAGGCTGAAGCCGAAATGCCCGGCCAGCGAGCCGAGCATCTGGAAGTAGTAGACGTTGCGCCTGTCCCAGCCGCGAATGGCGCCCTCGGCCAGGGTCAGCTCGCCGTTGACCACCCGGCGCGCATCGAAGAACTGCTTCACGCCCAGGCCGTCGCAGGTCGGGCAGGCGCCGGCCGGGTTGTTGAAGGAGAACAGCTTGGGTTCCAGCTCGCTGATCGAGTGGCCGCAGATCGGGCAGGCGAAGCGCGCGGAGAAGATCATCTCCTCGCCTTCTTCATCATCCATGGGCGCGACCAGCGCGATACCGTCGGCGAGATTGATCGCTGTCTCGAAGGACTCTGCCAGGCGCTGCTGCAGGTCGCCGCGGACCTTGAAGCGGTCGACCACGATGTCGATGGAGTGCTTGAGCTTCTTGTCCAGCTTCGGCACTTCGTCCAGCTCGTAAAGCTTGCCGTCGACTCGGGCGCGGACGAAGCCCTGGGCGCGCATCTCGTCGAATACCGCCAGGTGCTCGCCCTTGCGCTCGCGAATGACCGGGGCCAGCAACATCAGCTTGCGGCCCTCGGGCAGCGCCAGCACCTGGTCGACCATCTGGCTGACGGTCTGTGCTTCCAGCGGGATGTCGTGGTCCGGGCAGCGCGGAATACCGACGCGTGCGTAGAGCAGGCGCAGGTAGTCGTAGATTTCGGTGATGGTGCCCACGGTGGAACGCGGGTTGTGGGAGGTGGACTTCTGCTCGATGGAGATCGCCGGCGACAGGCCTTCGATGGTGTCGACGTCGGGCTTTTCCATCATCGAGAGGAACTGCCGGGCGTAGGCCGACAGGGATTCCACGTAGCGGCGCTGGCCCTCGGCGTAGAGCGTGTCGAAGGCCAGGGAAGACTTGCCGGAACCGGACAGGCCGGTGATCACGATCAGCTTGTCGCGCGGCAGGGTCAGGTCGATGTTCTTCAGGTTGTGGGTACGTGCCCCACGGATGAGGATCTTGTCCACAGCGGCCTCGCATGGCGGGCGAAAACTATCGATTATACGGGGCGTGGCGGGTACGCGGCAAAGTAGCGCGTGTGTGCCCTTGGACCGTTGGGCTGGTAGAATGCGCGGCTATTTTTCGGCGTTTGCGACAACCGGCCCTGTGGGGCCCGGATGACGCGGCGCCACCGGGGGCAATTTAGCGCATCCCGTCTTTCGTCTGTCCATGAGGGGCCTATGCACGATTCCCACACTGAGCGCATGAGTGGCACCGAAACCCGCGCGGCCGCAGGCCTGTCCCTGGTCTTCGCGTTCCGCATGCTCGGCATGTTCATGGTCCTGCCGGTGCTTGCCACCTATGGCCAGGACCTGGCCGGCGCCACCCCGGCACTGATCGGCCTGGCCATCGGCGCCTACGGCCTGACCCAGGCGATCCTGCAGATCCCGCTGGGCACCCTGTCCGACCGCATCGGTCGCCGGCCGATCATCATCGTCGGCCTGCTGGTGTTCGCCGCCGGCGCCGCGCTGGCGGCCAACGCCGATTCCATCTGGGGCATCATCGCCGGCCGCGTCCTGCAGGGCGCCGGGGCGATTTCCGCGGCGGTGATGGCGATGCTTTCCGACCTCACCCGCGAGCAGCACCGCACCAAGGCCATGGCCATGATCGGCATGAGCATCGGCGTGTCCTTCGCCGTGGCGATGGTTGCCGGCCCCGTGCTGACCCACTGGTTCGGCCTGCACGGGCTGTTCTGGTTCACCGCCGGCATGGCCCTGGTGGGCATGCTGATCATCCTGTTCTTCGTGCCAACGCCTGATCACCGCATGCAGCATCGCGAGTCGAGCGTGGCCAAGCAGTCGCTGCTGCCGACCCTGAAGAACGGCGAACTGCTGCGCCTGGACGCCGGCATCCTGGTGCTACACGCGATCCTCATGGCCAGCTTCGTCGCGCTGCCGCTGGCGCTGGTCGAGCGTGCCGGGCTACCCAAGGAAGAACACTGGTGGGTCTACCTGACCGCGCTGCTGGTGGGCTTCTTCGGCATGGTCCCGTTCATCATCTACGCCGAGAAGAAGCGCCAGATGAAACGCGTGCTGACCGGCGCCGTGGCGACCCTGATGCTCTGCGAACTGTTCTTCTGGGAGTTCGGCAACAGCCTCAAGGAACTGGTGTTCGGCATCATCGTCTACTTCACCGCGTTCAACCTGCTGGAGGCCTCGCTGCCCTCGCTGGTGAGCAAGGTGTCGCCGGCCGGCGGCAAGGGCACGGCGATGGGCGTGTACTCCACCAGCCAGTTCCTCGGCGCCGCCGTGGGCGGCATCCTCGGCGGCTGGATGTACCAGCACGGCGGGCTCGACGGGGTGTTCATCGGCTGCGCGGTGCTGGCTGCCCTCTGGCTGGCGATTGCTGTTACCATGCGCGAACCTCCGTATGTAACGAGTATTCGCCTGCCTCTTTCCGATGAGGCCCTGCGCGATGCTTCGTTGGCTGAGCGTTTCAAGGCATTGCCCGGTGTGAGCGATGTGATGGTGGTCGTTGAAGAAGCGGCTGCTTATGTCAAAGTGGATTCCCAACAAGTTGATCGCACGTCCCTCGAGCGCCTCGCCGGCGCCGAGCAGGCGACGTGCTGAAGCCTTTAGGAGAGCGTCATGGCCCGTGGGGTTAACAAAGTCATTCTGGTGGGTAACGTCGGTGGCGATCCGGAAACCCGTTACATGCCCAACGGCAATGCGGTGACCAACGTCACCCTGGCCACCAGCGAGAGCTGGAAGGACAAGCAGACCGGCCAGCAGCAGGAGCGTACCGAGTGGCACCGCGTGGTGTTCTTCGGTCGCCTGGCAGAGATCGTCGCCGAGTACGTGCGCAAGGGCTCGCAGATCTACGTCGAAGGCAGCCTGCGCACTCGCAAGTGGCAGGGCCAGGACGGTCAGGACAAGTACACCACCGAGATCGTGGTCGACATCAACGGCAACATGCAGCTGCTCGGCGGCCGTCCGGGCGCCGGTGGTGACGATGCTCCGCGCGCTCCCCGCGAGCCGCAGCAGCGTCCGCAGCAGGCCCAGCGCCCTGCGCCGCAGCAGCAGTCCCAGCCCGCGCCGCAACCGGCTCCGGACTACGACAGCTTCGACGACGACATTCCGTTCTAACCCGAACGATTCGTCTCCCAAGAGCGCAGCCTTCGAGCTGCGCTTTTGCGTTTCTGGGACGCTCGTTTTGGCGAATGTTCGTAAAAGTCTTTCTCGGTGGCGACTATTTAATTAGCTAGCTAACTGAATGATTCTGGAGCTGCCTTGATGTACGGCAAAACCGGAGAAGAAAAGACATGAGCATTACAGTGACCGAGCGTGACGACGACCATAAATCCCGCGAGTTCCGCGCCCATGGAGGGCGTTGCTGGGATGTGTACCAGGAAGGCCTGCTGGTCGGCATCTTCCACAGCGAGAGCGAGGCGCAGGCCTATCGCGTCGCCCTGGAGCTGGAGACGCGCTACCGCCACGCGGCAGAGTTCTAGAGCGTGAAAAAGCCCCGTGGCGACGGCCGCGCCACGGGGCTTGTGAGTCCGAAATCCCTGTAGGAGCGAGCTTGCTCGCGAACAATCTCCGAAGCGAGGCGGGTTCGCGAGCAAGCTCGCTCCTACAAAAATACCGCCCGGCGAGCCGGGCGGCAGGCCATCAGAACTGGTAGTTCACCGTCGCGGTGACGTTGCGCTTCTCGCCGAAGTAGCAGAAGTCCAGGCTGTAGCAGGACGCGACGTAATCCTTGTCCAGCAGGTTGTTGGCGTTGAGGCTGACATCCAGGCCCTTCAGGCCGACGCGGGACAGGTCATAGCCGATGCGCGCATCCACCAGGGTGTAGTCCGGCACGCGCAGGGTATTTTCCTTGTCCGCCCAGGTCTCGCCGACATAGCGGGCGCCGCCGCCGAGGGTCAGGCCGTCCAGCGGGCCGGCGTTGAAGCCGTAGTCGGCCCACAGCGAGGCCATGTGCTTGGGCGCCTGGTTCGGGGTGTGGCCCTGGTTGCCGTCCAGCGACTTGGTGTAGGTGATGTCGGTGTAGGTGTAGCTGCCGAGCACCTTGAGGTTGTCGGTGACCTGGGTGTGGGCCTCCAGCTCCAGGCCCTGGGAACGCACTTCGCCCACGGAGGTGTAGAAGTTGTCCTGCGGCTCCTTCGACGCGACGTTCTCCTGGGTGATGTGGAAGACCGATGCGGTGTAGAGGCTGCGGCTGCCCTCGGGCTGGAACTTCAGGCCGGCTTCCCACTGCTTGCCCTCGGTCGGTTCCAGCGGTGTACCGGACTGGTCGGAGTAGGCGTTGGGGTTGAACGACTCGGAGTAGCTGATGTACGGCGCGATGCCGTTGTCGAACAGGTACAGCGCGCCGAGGCGGCCGGTGAACTTCTTCCAGTCGTCGTCGGCCTTGCTGCCGGTGCTGCGATTCTTGTCCTCGACGGTCACCCAGTCCTCGCGCATGCCCAGCGAGAAGCGCCAGTTGTCGATGTCGATCAGGTCCTGCAGGTAGACGCCGGTCTGCTCCAGGCGACGGGTATGGTTGTCGTCGGGGTAGTAGCTGATGGCGTCGTTGCCGTAGTGCGGGTCGAAGGCGTCCAGCGGTTGCGCCGAACCCGAGCGCCAGTCCACGGTGGTGCGACGCTTCTGGTAGTCCAGGCCCATCAGCAGGGTGTGCTTGGCGGCGCCAGTGTTGAACTCGGCCTGGGCCATGTTATCGATGATGTACGCCTGCAGGTGCTCGCTGGCGCCGGAGAAGTAGCGGTTCAGGGTGTTCTCGTCAGGCGCGGTCCAGCCGTACGCATAGACCTGGGAAAGGTCGACGTCGGAGTCCAGGTAGCGGAAGTTCTGCCGCGCGGTCCAGACGTCGTCGAAGCGGTGCTCCAGCTGGTAGCCGAACATGCGCTGCGTACGGTCGAAGTCGTCCTTGCTCGGCTCGCCGTCGAAGAATTCGCGGGAGATCTTCTGGCCATTGTGGTGGAACAGCGCGCCATCCGCCGGCACGCCGCCGTGGTAGCCGCCGTTCGGGTCGTGCTGCAGGTAGCCCTGCAGGGTCAGCGTGGTGTCGTCGGTGAAGTCGATGGCCAGGGTCGGGGCGATGGCGTAGCGCTCTTCCTTGACGTGGTCGAACTGCGTGTCCGAACCCTTGCCCAGGCCGACCAGGCGGTAGGCGATGCGCTTTTCCTCATCCAGCGGGCCGCTGAAGTCGAAGCCCATTTCCTTCTGGCCCATGTTGCCGACGGTGCCGGTGATCTGGTGGTAGTCCTCGTACAGCGGCTTCTTGCTGGTCAGCGCCACCAGCCCGCCGGGCAGGCTGCGGCCGTAGAGCACCGAGGACGGGCCCTTGAGCACATCGATACGTTCGAGGAAGTACGGGTCGATCTGCATCGAGCTGAAGGTGCCGCTGTCGCCCATGGCCTTCAGGCCGTCGAGGTAGATGTTGTCGACGCTGTTGTCGGCGAAGCCGCGCATGACGATGTAGTCGTAGCGGTTCGAGGCGCCGACCTGGCCGGTGAAGATGCCGGGGGTGTAGCGGATCGCCTGCTGCACGGTCTTCGACGCGGTGTCGTCGATCTGCTCGCGGGTGATCACCGAGACGCTCTGGCTGGTTTCCAGCAGGGACTTGGAGGTCTTGGTAGCGATCTGGCTGTGGGTCGCCAGGTAGCCGTCTTCCTCGCCCAGTGCGTTGCCCAGGGCGAATACGTCGCTGGACGGCATGGCCAGCACGTCGGTCGGTGCGGCCGGGCGCAGCACGTAGTTGCCGTTGCCCTGGTCCACGGCCTCCAGCGGAGTGTCCACCAGCAGGCGCCCGAGGCCCTGGTCCACCGAGTAGGTGCCGTTCAGCCCCGCCGAATTCAGCCCGCGAGTCTGCTCCGGGGTTGCCGACAGGGTGATCCCCGCTTCGCGGGCGAAGGCGTTCAGTACCTCGCCCAGCGGGCCGGCCGGGATTGCATAGGCGCGGCTGCTGGTGATGGCGGCACCGTCCGCGGCGAAGGCGGTCAGCGGCAGGCTGGCGCCGAGGCTGGCGCACAGCAGCGCGCCGCGCACGGCATGGGCCAGGCGGCTGGCGCGGGGCAGGGCGGGGAGGCGGTCGGGGTGTGGACGGCTCGCATGGAGGGGCTTCCGTGGGCAAGGGAATGATCGGGTTATTCCTCCTTGCCGACCGAGGCGGCGAAACCCGACAAAAATAATTCTCGATTGCGAAGAAATATTATTTTGCGGCGACCTTATCGGTGGCTTGGTTTGAGGCTCGGGCAAGGGCTCCTCTCCCTAGCCCTGGCTGCGCGCCCCGCTCCGAAGGGAGAGGGGACTGATTGGAGTGGGGTGATACGCCTTTGCTCGCCGGTGGGCGCAGTTCTTTCCGTTCGCACGGATAACGCCCTCTCCCTTCAGGGAGAGGGCGGGGGAGAGGGTGTTGGGCCGAGCGCCGATCTTCCCATTCAGCTCCGCGCGCTGACCGTCACCCACCAGTCCGTGCGCTTCTCCACCCGCACCGGCAGCGTCTGCGGCAGCAGGGCCAGCAACTGGTTGGTGTCATCCAGACGGAACACGCCGGAAAGGCGCAGGTCGGCCACACTGGCATCGCAGTGCAGGTGGCCGTGGCGATAGCGGCCGATCTCGGCGAGAAAGTCGGCCAGGCGCATGTCGCGGGTAACGATCAGCCCATCGGCCCAGGCGGCGCTGTCCATGTTGCTGCGTTCGGCCAGGAGGGCGCTGTCGCCGTTGATCTCGAAGGTCTGTCCGGGCTCGGCGATGGCAGTGGTCTGGCCGCGCACGCGCGGAGCGATGGCCACCGAACCTTCCTCGACGCTCAGGCGTGTGGTGCGCTCGTCCTGGCGCAGCACAAACCGCGTACCCAGTGCCTCGAACAGACCATCCCGGTTGCTCACCCGCAGTGGGCGTGAAGCGTCCTTCGCCGTGCTCAGCAGGATCTCGCCACGCTCCAGAAGCAGCAGGCGCTGGCTCGAATCGAAGCGCACATTCACCGCGCTGTCGGTGTTCAGTTGCAGCACGCTGCCATCGGCCAGGGCGAAGCGCTGGCGCTCGCCGACGGTTGTGCTGAAGTCCGCCATCCAGCGTTGCCAGGGCGTGACCTCGCGGGCCAGCCACAGCGCGGAGGCGCCGACGGCGAAGGTCGACAGCAGCTTGAGCGCCTGGCGCCGCTGCAGTCGCTGAGTGGAGCTTTCCAGGGTTTCCAGCGCCACCCGAGCGCCGGGCACTGCCTGGTAGCCGGCCGCCAGTTCACTGTTCAGCGCCTGCACCCGCAGCCAGGCGGTTTCGTGTTCGGGATTGGCTTGACGCCAGTGTTCGCAGGCGTTGCGCAGTTCGGCATCGGCATTGCCGTTCAGCCGCAGGGTCCACTGGATCGCCTGCTTCACCACCCGTGGATCGGGTGTGGCGCCATTCATTCGGCGTACCGCAGTTGGTAGCAGTGGAACAGCGCCTCGGCGATGTAGCGCTCCACCGAGCGCACGGAAACGCCCAGTTCCTCGGCGATCTGCGCATGCGGCATGCCTTCACACTGGGCCAGCAGGAAGGCGCTGCGCACCTTGGGCTTGAGGCCATCGAGGAGGCGGGCGATGTTTTCCAGCAGTTGCAGGATGCTGTGCTGCGCCTCCGCCGAGGGGACTTGTGCCTCGGGCAGGTGCGCGATGGATTCGAGGTAGGCGCGCGCCAGTTCCTCGCGGCGCCAGTGATCGATCACCAGGCCTCGGGCCACGGTCCGCAGGAAGGCGCGCGGGGTGCGCAGTTCACTGCGCTCGGGCCGCAGCAGCACGCGCACGAAGGTGTCCTGCGCCAGGTCGGCGGCATCGGCGGCATTGCCCAGCCGGCCGCGCAACCAGTTGTGCAGCCAGCCGTGATGGTCGCTGTAGAGCGACTGGACGTCGTAGGTGGAAGACATGGGCGCGCAAAACTGCAAATGATAATTTATCGCATTTTCAACAAGGCGATGGCCATTTGCAAGATATGTCTGAGGCTCCGGTATTTCCTGTAGGAGCGAGCTTGCTCGCGAACTGTTCGGCACCGGAGCTGCCGGGAAATCCGTTCGCGAGCAAGCTCGTTCCTACAAACAGGCCTCGTGCCTTTTCTCAGCGGTACCAGCGCGGCGTGTACACCCAGTCACCACCGCCGGCGCGGGAGAAGCGTCGGGTCAGCGACGAGCCGATGATCACCAGGGTGCGCATGTCGACCATCTCCGGGGTCAGCTCGCCGAGACTGACGACGCGCAGGGCCTCCGCCGGGCGACCGATATCGCGGCCGAGCACCACCAGCGTCTCTGGCATGCGGTGGCGGCGGACGATTTCCAGTGCGCGCCCCAACTGCCAGGGGCGGGCCTTGGAGATCGGGTTGTAGAAGGCCATGGCCAGGTCGGCGGCGCCGGCATGGTCGAGGCGCTTCTCGATGGTTTCCCAGGGCTTGAGGTTGTCCGACAGGGAAATCAGACAGAAATCGTGCCCCAGCGGCGCCCCGGCCTTGGCCGCGGCGGCCAGTGCGGCGGACACGCCCGGCAGCACCTCCAGCTCCACGCCATGCCAGTGCGGGTCTTCGCTCTCGTGCAGGGCTTCCATCACGGCGGCGGCCATGGCGAATACGCCGGGGTCGCCGGAGGAAATGACCACAACCCGGCGCCCGCTGGCGGCCAGCTCGAAAGCGTGGCGGGCGCGCTGCATTTCCTCGCGGTTGTCGGTGCAGTGGCGCACCTGATCGTCGCGCAGCGGCTCGGCCATCTTCACGTAGGTTTCGTAGCCGAGCAGGTCCTGGGCTTCGTCCAGGGCGCGGCGCACGGCGGGGATCATGAAGTCGCTGGCGCCGGGGCCGAGGCCGATCACGCTGAGCTTGCCGCGTGGCTGGCCGATGCTTTGGGCTTCGACCGGCGTCGCGGCGCGGTGCAGGTGGAAGGAGTCGCCGTGCAGCACGGCCGGCGGCAGCTCGCTGTCGTTGCCGATGAACCGCAGCGGCACGCCCAGCTCGCTGGCGGCCTCTGCCAGGGCCGGATCGGCCATGCGGCAGCGTGGGGCGATGACCGCCGCCAGCGATGCCTTTGCCAATCCGGCTTGCGCCAGGCCCTGGTGGATGCGCTCAGGCAGATGCGAATCCACCAGCGTGACGTGAGCCAGCACGACGCGCGGATGGATGCGCAGTTCGTTGTGTGCGATGCCAGCGGCACCCGCATCGATGCGCAAGGTGTGCGCGGCGTCTTCGGCCAGCGGCAGGTCCAGCTTGTCCAGCCAGGGGGCGTCGCCTTCGATGCGCAGCGTGTCGCCGCCCAGCAGGTCGGAGACGAAGCGTTTGCCCTGCTCGATGTCCGCCAGCGCATAGCCTTGCGGCGGATCGAGCAGGCAGGCGCCGAATCGCAGCTCGCCGCTGGTGGTGATGGCTGGCGCCACCTCCAGTGCGGCGGCGATTTCGCGGGCGATGCTATTCACCCCGCCGAGCCCGCCGAGCAGTGGCACCACGGCGCTGCCGTCTTCGGCGACGGCCAGCACCGGCGGTTCGGCGCCCTTCTCCACGAGCAGCGGGGCAAGGGTACGGATGACGATGCCGGCGGCGCACAGGGCGATGATCGGGGTGTCGTCGCGGTAGAGCTGGCGCAGGGTATCGCCGAAGTTCGCGTACGACTCGTCGGCGCCTTCAACACGGTCCATCAGACCCATCACGCGCGCCTGTGGATAAACCTTCTGCAGGCGCCGGGCAGTGGCCAGTGCGCCCTGGCCGAGAATGACGATAGCGGTGCGCATCAGCCGTTCCACCGCTGGCCGGGGATGACGATCATCGAGAAGTAGGGCGACGCCATCGGGTCCACGGCATCCAGCGCGACGATGCGCTGCTCGCGCATGGTCGCGCGTTCGACGTAGTGTGCGCCGCCGTCGCGGCCCAACTCGCGCAGCACGCTGCGGACCTTGTCGAAATTGCGGCCGAGCTTCATCACCACGGCTGCGTCGGCGTCGGCCAGGCGGCGCTTGAGTTCGTCTTCCGGCAACACGCCGGAGAGCACCGAGAGGCTCTGGTTGCGGTACACCAGTGGCACGCCGAGCACGGCCGCACTGCCGAGCATCGAGCAGACGCCGGGTACGACTTCGGTGTCATACCGATCCGAAAGGCGGTCGTGCAGGTACATGTAGGAGCCGTAGAAAAAGGGATCGCCCTCGCAGATCACCGCGACGTCACGGCCGGCGTCCAGATGCTCGGCCACCTGAGCGGCGGCGGTGTCGTAGAAGTCGCTGATCACGCCTTCGTAGGTCAGCGGCGGTTCCAGCTTTTCGGTGGTCACCGGATACACCAGCGGCAGGCGTTGCTGCTCATCGAGCAGGTGCTCCTCGATGATGGCGAAGGCGTTGCCGCCCTGGCCCGCGTGGTGCTTGGCCTTGGCCACGAAGTAGCCGATCACCGGGGACGCGCGCAGCAGGCGCAGCGCCTTGAGGGTCAGCAGTTCCGGGTCGCCCGGGCCGACGCCCAGGCCGATCAGGCGGCCGGCCATCACTCCACCTCCGTGGCGAGTGCGTTCACCGCCGCGGCCGCCATCGCGCTGCCGCCACGACGGCCGCGGACGATCACGTAGGGCACGCCGCGGCTGTCGGCGGCCAGGGCGTCCTTGGACTCCATGGCGCCGACGAAGCCCACCGGGAAGCCGAGGATCAGTGCCGGTTTCGGTGCGCCGGCGTCGAGCATTTCCAGCAGGTAGAAGAGGGCGGTCGGCGCGTTGCCGATCACCACCACGGCGCCTTCGAGGTGCTCGCGCCAGTGCTCCAGGGCCACCGCCGAGCGGGTGTTGCCCAGCTCGCGGGCGAGCGTCGGGACGTCCGGATCGTTGAGCGTGCAGATCACCTCGTTGTGTGCCGGCAGGCGCGCGCGGGTGATGCCCTCGGCGACCATCCGCGCATCGCAGAGGATCGGCGCGCCCGCGGCCAGCGCCGCGCGGCCGATGGCACCGGCGCCTGCGGAGAAGCGCAGGTCCTGCACCACGTCGACCATGCCGCAGGCGTGGATCACGCGCACGGCCAGTTTCTCCAGGTCGGCCGGGATGCCGGTGAGGTCGGCTTCGGCGCGGATGGTGGCGAAGGATTGGCGATAGATCGCCTGGCCGTCGCGAATGTAATCAAGCATCGGGTTGGGCTCCGGGTGCGGCCAGCAGGTCGCCGGCGGCATCGAGGGAAAGGTTGCGCGCCAGCGGCTGGCCGAAGCCGGCCACGCCATCGGCGCGACGGAACAGGTCATAGCGGCCGTCGGCGACGGCCAGCAGGGTGTAGGGGGCGACGTGGGCGGCGGCGCAGGAGCGCGGGCAGCCGCACAGGTGGACGCCAGCTGGCGGCGCGTGGCGAAGGCGTTCGGCCAGGCGAAAGGCATCGGCCTTGGTATCGGCCAGCCCGCGCGCGCAGCCGCTGGAGCCACTGCACGCGACGATGCGCGACAGCGGCTGCGCAGCGTCGATCACCAGGCCGAGGCCGCCCAGTGCGCCGAGTGCAACGGCGGCATCCACCTGGGCCACATCCGGCAGGATCAGGCTTTGCCAGGGTGTCAGCCGCAGCTGCCCGCCGCTGAAGCGCTCGGCGAGATCGGCGAGGCCGAACAGTGTGGCGCTGTCGAGGCGGCCGAGGACGAATCCCGCGCCGACCATGGTGCTTTCTGGCTGGCGCTGAGGCTGAATCCCTAGATGGCCGAAAGCCTGCGCTGCAGGGCGACGCCAGTTATCCACCGCGGGTCCGAGTTGCAGCGCAAAGGGCAGGCGTTGCTGCAGGCGCTCCAGCAGCACTTCGTCGCCGAGCATTTCGCGCAGGTGGCGCATGCGCGTCTGGCCGTCGCCGGCGAGGTCGAGGAACAGCTGCAGCAAGGTTTCCACCAGCAGCGGCACCTGCTCGGCGCTGACGGCGGCAAGGGCGGGGCGATCCGTCTCGTTCCGTGGCGGACAACCGGCCAGGCCGAAGGCGAACAGCGGTGCTGCGTCGTCAGACATCGCCGACAGCCAGAGATCGTTGGGGTGCGCCAGCATTGCCAGGGCTTCGCCACCGTCCAGCTGGATGCCGAACTTGGGCGACAGGCCATGGAAGCGCGGGGTGCGCTCCAGCAGGTCGAGCAGTTGGCGGGCCAGCGGAGCCGCGTCGAAAGCCGTGGCGGCGTCGAGGCCGAGCGCCGGGCTGACCAGCAGATTGCGCACATCATCCGACGCCAGTTCACGTGGGCCGAGGCCGGCGGCCAACAGTTCATGGCTCAGCGCATTTTCAGCGCCGGCATGCACGCCGCGAATCTGCAGGTTGGCGCGGTTGGTCGCCTCCAGCACGCCGTCGGCATGTCGTTCGGCAGCCAGGGCGATGGCGCGCGCGGCGTTGGCGTCCAGTTGCCCACAGGGCAGCTTGATGCGGCAGATGCCGCCATCGCGGGAGGCCACGATGCGCAGCAGGCCGGGGCAAGCATGCGGGCGGACGGGCAGAGCGGATGTGTCTTGCACTGAGGTCACCAGGGCTGGGTCGCGGTGACCTGCGAATCCCCACAGGGGACTTCACGACACCGATACACCCCGCTCGATGTCTGCACACGCGACTGGTTTCGTCGGCAGGTCTCCTGGCTGGCAGGTCCTCATCCAGCGCGGCCTTCCCGGTTGCCCAGTGGCCTGGCCGGCGGCACGGAACGCTGTCCCGTGGCGCCGCATTGCGCGGACTCGCTGCTTACAGTTGCGGGGGCAGCCACGGCTTAACCGTGTTCCCTCTTCGGCTCCCGGAAACCTCACCGATAGGGGCGAAGCGTCCTACGAGCACCGACGAAGCGGGTATTATGCCTGCTTTGCCCGAAGGCAGGAAAAGCCTGCCCGTCGGATCGATCGTCGCACTCTCGAGGAATTTTCATGACGCCCTGGCTGACCATCGTCGGCATCGGCGAGGACGGTTACGCCGGCCTCGGCAAGGCCGCGCGCCGTGCCCTGCTCGCCGCCAGCGAAGTGATCGGCGCGCCGCGCCAGCTGGAGCTGCTGCCGCACTGTCTGCGCGCCAACCGCCAGGCCTGGCCGAGCCCGTTCAGCCTGGAGCCGGTGCTGCGCCGGCGCGGCGAACCGACCTGCGTGCTGGCCAGCGGCGACCCGATGTGGTTCGGCGTCGGCGCAAGCCTGGCCCGCCAGGTTCCGGCCGAGGAAATGCGCGTGCTTTGCGCTCCGTCCTCCGCCTCGCTGGCTGCCGCGCGGATGGGCTGGGCATTGCAGGACTGCACGCTGTTGTCGCTGGTGGCGCGTCCATTGGCCGCACTCAACGCCCAGATCCACGACGGTGTGAAGCTGTTGATCCTCAGCAATGACGGCGACAGTCCTGCGGCCGTTGCTGCGCTGTTGCGCGAGCGAGGGTTTGCTGCGAGCCGGCTCAGCGTGCTGGAGCACCTGGGTGGCGACCACGAACGACGCATCGATGGTCTGGCGAATGACTGGTCGCTGGCGCAGGCGGCTGCGCTGAATCTGCTGGCGGTGCAGTGCATCGCAGGTGAAGACGCGCAGCGCCTGCCGCTCACGGTCGGCCTGCGCGACGATGACTATCGCCACGACGGTCAGTTGACCAAGCGCGATGTACGCGCCGTGACCCTGGCGCGGCTGGCGCCGAAACCGGGCGAGCTGCTCTGGGATGTCGGCGCCGGTTGCGGCTCCATCGGCATCGAATGGATGCGCGCGCATCCGAGCTGCCGCACGCTGGCCATCGAAGCCAACGAAGGGCGCCAGGAGCACATCCGCTTCAACCGCGACGCCCTCGGCGTACCAACGCTGCAACTGGTCTGCGGCGCCGCGCCGGAAGCGCTGCAGGGGCTGGAGCGCCCGGATGCGATCTTCGTCGGCGGCGGCGTGACCCTGCCCGGCGTATTCGAACAGTGCTGGGAGCAGCTCAAGCCCGGCGGCCGTCTGGTGGCCAACGCCGTCACCCTGCAGAGCGAATCCATGCTGCTGAGCTGGCGCGCGCGCATCGGCGGTGAGCTGACCCGCCTGTCGGTGTCCCAGGCTCAGCCGCTGGGTGGCTTCGACACCTGGCGCGCGGCGCTGCCGATCACTTTGCTGGAAGTCTGGAAGCCGCTGGCCGAGTGAGCATGCGCGAAGAAACCCCGGAGCAGCCACGCCCGCTGCGCAGCGGCTACACCACCGGCAGTTGTGCTACGGCCACCAGCCTCGCGGCAGCGCGCCTGCTGCTCACCGGTGAAGCGCTGGATGCCGCGCAGATCGCCCTGCCCAAGGCGCGCTGCGCGACCCTGCGCCTGGAGTTCTGCCGGCTTACTGCTGAAGGTGCCGAAGCCGGCACCCTGAAGGACGCCGGCGACGACCCGGACGTGACCCATGGCGCGCTGGTATTCGCCCGTGTCGTGCTGAGCGATGAGCCGGGTGTGCGCTTTCATGCCGGGGACGGTGTCGGCACGGTGACCAAACCCGGCCTGGTGCTGGCGGTGGGCGAGCCGGCGATCAACCCGGTGCCGCGGCAGATGATGCGTGACAACCTTGCCGCGCTGGCGACCGAGTGTGGCTATGCCGGCGGCTTCGAGGTGACGATCCATATCGAGGGCGGCGCCGAGCTGGCGCAGAAGACCATGAACCCGCGCCTGGGCATCCTCGGCGGTCTGTCGATCCTCGGCACCACCGGCATCGTCCGGCCATTCTCCTGCTCGGCCTACATCGCCTCGATCCAACAGGGCATCGACGTCGCCCGCGCCAACGGCTTCCGTCATCTTGCCGCTTGTACCGGCAACGCCAGCGAGGACGCCATGCGCCGTCGCTACGGTTTCGACGACACCGCGCTGATCGAGATGGGCGACTTCGCCGGTGCCGCGCTCAAGCACCTGCGCAAGGTGCCGGTGGAGCGCTTCAGCGTCTGCGGCGGCTTCGGCAAGATCAGCAAGCTCGCCGCCGGCCACATGGACCTGCACAGCCGCCACTCCAGCATCGACCTGCCGCAACTGGCCGAGTGGGGCGCGGGGATCGGGGCTTCGGCAGACCTGCAGCAACGCATGCGCGAGGCCAACACCAGCCAGCAGGCGCTGGCGCTGTGCCGCGCCGAGGGTATCGCCCTGGGCGATGCGGTGTGCGCCCGCGCGCTGGCCTTCGCCCGGCGTATCGTGCCCGTTGAAGTAACGCTGGAAGTCTTCGCCATCGACCGCCAGGGCAACCTGGTGGGCGAGGCGCTGGAGGTGAGATGAAACGGGTCCTGCTGCTGGGCGGAATCGGTGAGGCGCTGGCTATTGCGCG
The DNA here is from genome assembly GCF_032392015.1 of Pseudomonas sp. C9-3. Taxonomy (NCBI): domain Bacteria; kingdom Pseudomonadati; phylum Pseudomonadota; class Gammaproteobacteria; order Pseudomonadales; family Pseudomonadaceae; genus Pseudomonas; species Pseudomonas sp. C9-3. The sequence continues at coordinate 6,621,787 of NZ_CP135919.1, forward strand.
ACGGCTGGGACCGCAGCATCTCTACAGCCTGGCCGGCCTGGGCAAGGTGCCGGACGACCTCGCCTGCGAAGTGCGCGTGGGTGGCTACGGTGGCGCCGAAGGCCTGGCCGGATTCATCCGCGAACAGGGCTTCGACCTCCTGCTCGATGCGACCCATCCCTATGCTGCGCAGATCAGCGCCAACGCCGCGCATGCTGCGGAGCTGGCCGGTGTGCCGTGCTGGGCGCTGCGGCGGCCCGGCTGGCAGTCGGGTGCTGGCGATGATTGGCGCGAGGTCGCCGATTGGCCTGGGTTGATCGGCGCACTGAAAGAATTTCGCCGTCCGCTGTTCACCCTGGGTCGTGAGCCGCTGGAACACCTCGATGAAATTCCCGCCCACCAGCACTGGACGGTGCGCTGTCTGCAAAACCTCCCAGGCAATGCGCGCGCCGAAGTACTGGGCGCCCGCGGACCGTTCACCCTGGAGGGCGAACGCGAGCTGTTCGCGCGGTTGGGTACCGATGTGCTGATCAGCAAGAACAGCGGCAGCCAGGCCACCGAGCCGAAGCTGCAGGTCGCCCGCGAGCGGGGCATGCCGGTACTGATTCTGGCGCGCCCGGCGCTGCCGCTCGTGGCGCGGGAGTTCGACAGCGTTGAGTCGCTGTGGGCGGCGCTGGAACGCCTGCTGGCGGAATGAGGGAACGCATCGAACGGGGAGCGTTCACAGCGTCGTCATGGTTCGCGAGCAGGCTCGCTCCTGCAGAACCGTCATGAAGCTTCTCCGGTGGCCGGCGCGCCTCTATGCTGGGCCCCGGTTTTCACAGGGAGTGACACCATGCTGCGAATCCTCGGCCGCGCTTCATCGATCAACGTGCGCAAGGTGCTCTGGACCTGCGCCGAACTGAACCTGCCGTACGAACGGGAGGACTGGGGCTCGGGCTTTCGCTCCACGGCTTCGGCTGAATTCATCGCACTCAACCCCAATGCCATGGTGCCGGTGCTTGTCGACGGCGACTTCGTGCTCTGGGAGTCCAACGCCATCTGCAGCTATCTCGCCAGCCAGTATCCGCTCGATGAACTGCTGCCCAACTCGCCCTGCGAGCGCGCGCTGGTGGAGCAATGGATGGGGTGGCAGGCCACCGAGCTGAACAATGCCTGGCGCTATGTATTCATGGCCCGTGTGCGCAACAGCCCCAGCCATACCGACGAATCCGCCATCGCCCTGAGCGAGGCGCAGTGGAACCATTGCATGTCCCTGCTGGACCGGCAGCTGGAGCGCACCGGTGCCTTCGTCACCGGCGCCTGCTTCAGCCTTGCCGACGTCGTCCTTGGCCTGTCGGTGAACCGCTGGTACCTGACGCCCATGCAGCGCCCGGAACTGCCCGCAGTTGCCGCCTACTACGAGCGGCTGAGCGAGCGGCCGGGGTTCCTGCTGCATGGGCGCAATGGGGAACCTTGAGATGAGCGGAAAATCGGTGCCAGGGGACGACCCTCACCCCAGCCCTCATTCAGAGGGAGAGGGGGCCGTTTTGTGTGGGGCAATGTATCGGCGTTAGCCGGCGAACGTTGGTCGAACAGAGCGCGCAGAACTGTTCCCTCTCCCTCTGAATGAGGGCTAGGGTGAGGGGCTCTCGGTAGCTCACGCAGGGAGTTCACCAATAGGCCGATACTCCGCGCCCAGCTCCTGCGCCAGTTTTGCTGCGCGACCAAGTCGCACCGCGCCACCCTCGATATCCACCAGCACAGTCGGGCAGCCCATCGGTTGCAACGCCGGCCAGTCGCGCAGGCGGCCATCGGTCAGGATCAGCAGGTGCTGGCGTTCGGCTGGCTTCTGCCGCTGGCGCTTGTCCAGCCATTCGCGGGCTTGCTCAAGCGCTTCGATCAGCGGGGTGCCGCCTCCGGCTCCAAGTTGCTCCAGCCACACCTGAAGCTGGCTCGATGCCTTCTGGCCCTGCCACAACCAGCGCGGCTGTGCGCCGGTGGCATGCAGCACGGCGAGGCGCGCGCGTTGGCGATAGGCCTGTTCGAAGGTGTCGGCGAGCAGCCCCTTGGCCTGGGCGAGGGCACCGTGGCGGCGGGTGCTGGCAGAGGCGTCGACTATCACTAGCCAGAGTTCGCTGGGCTTGTGGCTGCGGGCTCGCAGTACCAGGTCGGCGCGGTGCTGCGGGCGGCCATTGCGCAGGGTCGCGGGCCAGTCGATCCGGCCGTGCGCACCCTGTTGGCGGGCGCCGCTGCGGCCGCCGGCGAGCTGGCCGGGTCGGGGGTTGGCATCCGCGCCTGGGGCCTGGCGCGGGCGGATGCTCAGGGCTTTTTTGGCCAGCCCGTCAACTGTCGGCGCTCGCCCATCGTGACGTTCTGGGCGGGGAGTTCACCCCATTGGCCTTCGCCGTTGGAAGCGTTGGATGGTGCTTGCGCCTGCCTGGACGACGGTTGCTGCGGCATTGTCGATTGCGGTGGTGCAGGGCGGCGACGATGGGCGAGGGCGAAGTGTTCCACCGCCTCGATGTCCTGCGCCTCGATGGCGTTGGCGCCGCGCCAGGCGGCGTGGGCACGGGCTGCGCGCAACCAGACCAGATCGGCGCGCAGGCCATCGACGCCAGCGGCGTGGCAGCGCTCGGCGATCTCGTTCAATGCAGCATCATCCAGCGCAATCGCGGCAAGGCCTTGCCGGGCATCGACACAGCGCTGTTGCAGCGCTTGCTGTGCGCCTTGCCACTGAATGAGGAAGGCCTGCGGATCGGCATCGAAGGCCAGCCGACGGCGAACGATCTCGGCGCGCTCGCTGGGCGCCGGGGAGCCGTGCAGTTGCACCTTGAGGCCGAAGCGATCCAGCAGTTGCGGGCGCAACTCGCCTTCCTCGGGGTTCATGGTGCCGATCAGCACGAAGCGCGCCGGGTGACTATGGGACAGGCCGTCGCGCTCGATCAGGTTGACCCCGCTGGCGGCCACGTCGAGCAGCAGGTCGACGAGGTGGTCGGGCAGCAGGTTCACTTCATCCACATAGAGCACGCCGCCGTGGGCGTGGGCCAGCACACCAGGGGAGAACTGCGCGCGACCTTCGCCCAGCGCCGCGTCCAGGTCGAGGGTGCCGACAATGCGTTCCTCGCTGGCGCCCAGCGGCAGGGTGACGAAGCGCTCGCCGTCCAGCAGATCGGCGACGCCGCGCGCGAGGGTGGACTTGGCCATCCCGCGTGGCCCTTCGATCAGCACACCGCCGATGGCGGGGTCGATGGCTGCCAGGCACAGGGCCAGCTTCAGCTCATCGGCGCCGACGACGGCGGCCAGGGGGAAGTGGGGAAGGGCGCTCATGGGGGATTCCTGCGGATTTCGTCCGTGCATGGTAGCGAACCGGGCGTAGGAGGTGCGACCAATGTCCATCAGAACGATAGAGCCAAGTCATTGATCGGCACGCCGCGATGCAGTAACTTGGCTCTACTTCCACGGAGAACATCATGCCGTCCAGCTTGCCCATCCAGTCCCTCGCCCTCCTCGGTGCCATTGGCTCCGTGGTTGCTCGCGCGCAGGTCCTGGCCGCTGCTGCCGGTTATTTCTTCTATGGGTATTGGTTTAGCCAAAGGCGCGCCTGATACCCCACAGGCGCCCTAGCAAGCAGGGTCGCCAACCAGACAGTTTCCCAAAACCCCGGTCGGCAACCCGACCGGGGTTTTTGTTTTTCCGGCCCACAAGGCCCAACGCATTGAAACGAGCGAAAACGCTCAGACAGAGGATCGAGACATGACCGCCTACACCACCGACTACCGCTATTACCGCAACTCCGACTGGCGATTTAGCAGCGCGCTGCGTGCCACCCAACGAGCCTTGCCACGAACACTTAGATAGAGCGCCGAGCGCGGAACGACCACCGCGCCGGCCAAGGATGCCAGTCAGATGAACGCTTCCACCTCCACCCTGATCCGCCAAGCACACGCAGCCACCGCCGAAGTCCTCGACCTGCCGCTGCCCTCCGCTCGCCGCCGCGAACAACCGCTGCCGAGCCCCGCCGAACTGCGCCAGCACCTGCCGCTGTCCGCCGCCATGGCCCACCGTGTCCGCGAAGGCCGCGACGCGATCCGCGCCGTACTCGATGGCCGCGACCCACGCCTGCTGGTAGTGATCGGCCCGTGCTCGCTGCACGACCCTGTCTCCGCCCTCGAATACGCCGACCGCCTCGCCGAACTCGCCCCGCAAGTGAGCGACCAGTTGCTGCTGGTGATGCGCGCCTACGTCGAGAAACCGCGTACCACCATCGGCTGGAAAGGCCTGGTCTACGACCCGCAGCTGGACGGCAGCGGCGATATGGCCGGCGGCCTGGAACTGTCGCGCCGGCTGATGCTGGGCATGCTCGAACGCGGCCTGCCGGTCGCCACCGAACTGCTGCAACCGCTGGTGGCCGGCTACTTCGACGACCTGCTGGGCTGGGCCGCCATTGGTGCGCGCACCAGCGAATCGCAGGTGCACCGCGAGATGGTCAGTGGTCTCGATCTGCCGGTGGGCTTCAAGAACGGCACCGATGGCAGCATCGGCATCGCCACCGACGCCATGCGCTCGGCGGCGCACCCGCACCAGCACTTCGGCATCGACGCGCAGGGCCGCCCGTCGTTGGTGCAGACCCAGGGCAACCCGGACACCCATCTGGTGCTGCGCGGCGGCCACGCCGGGCCGAACTTCGATGCGGCCAGCGTGCAGCAGATTCGCCAGGGGCTGGAAAAGCTCGGCCTCGATCCGAGCATCATGGTCGATTGCAGCCACGCCAACAGCGGCAAGGACCCGCTGCGCCAGCCGGCGGTGCTGGACAGCGTGCTTGACCAGCGCCTGGCCGGCGACGGCTCGCTGCGTGGTGTGATGCTGGAGAGTCACCTGTTCGACGGCTGCCAGCCGCTGTCCGGCGAGCTGCGCTACGGCGTGTCGATCACTGATGGTTGCCTCGGCTGGAGCGGTACCGAGGCGTTGTTGCTGAACGCGGCCGAGCGCCTGCGTCGCAGCTGAGGCATTCCTGTAGGAGCGAGCTTGCTCGCGAACGAGTTTCCCGGCCGCTTCGAAGCTGGGCGGGTTCGCGAGCAAGCTCGCTCCTACAGGTCAATGCGCCACTCCGCACTTGTGTAAGAGGGGACTTCGTCCGCGATGGTATCCGGCGCGCGGCAATCCTATCGCGGACGGAGTCCGCCCCCACGCCAGCTGGGAATCCCTCACTGCTCTTCGCTATCCACCAGCAGGTTCTCCAGCACCTCTCGGTATTCCCCCGGCTCTTCCCACAACCCGCGCTGCTGCGCCTCCACCAGGCGTTCGGCGATGTCGCGCAGGGCTTCGGGGTTGTGCTGGCGGATGAACTCGCGGGTGTCGTCGTCCAGCAGGTAGGCGTCGGCCAGCAGGCGGTATTGGTGGTCGTCGACCAGTTCGCTGGTGGCGTCGAAGGCGAACAGGTAGTCCACCGTCGCTGCCAGTTCGAAGGCGCCTTTGTAGCCGTGGCGCTTCATCCCGGCGATCCATTTCGGGTTCACCGCACGGGAACGCACCACGCGGCCGAGTTCTTCCTTGAGGGTACGGATGCGCGGGTCGTCCGGCTGGCTGTGGTCGCCGTGGTAGCTGGAAAGTGATTGCCCCTGGATGACCTCGGCGGCGGCCAGCATGCCGCCCTGGAACTGGTAGTAGTCGTTGGAATCGAGGATGTCGTGCTCGCGGTTGTCCTGGTTGTGCAGCACCGCCTGCAGGCCGGACAGGCGCTGGGCGAAGCGCTCGCGCGCCGGGGTGCCGTCATCGCCGGCACCGTAGGCGTAGCCGCCCCAGTTCAGGTAGGCCTCGGCGAGGTCGGCGCGGCTGTCCCACTGGCGCGACTCAATCACGCCCTGCACGCCGGCACCGTACGCGCCGGGTTGCGCACCGAAGATGCGCCAGCCGGCCTGGCGGCGGGCTTCGTCGCTTTCCAGGCCCTCGCTGAGCAGGCGTGCCTGATCGGCACGCACCCGGGCGGCCAGCGGGTTCAGGTCGTCCGGCTCGTCCAGCGCGGCGACCGCCTGCACGGCGGCGTCGAACAGGCGGATCAGGTTGGCGAAGGCATCGCGGAAGAAGCCGGATACCCGTAGCGTTACGTCCACCCGTGGGCGGTCGAGCAGGCTGATCGGCAGGATCTCGAAATCCTCCACGCGCTGGCTGCCGGCCTGCCACACCGGGCGCACGCCGAGCAGCGCGAGCGCCTGGGCGATATCGTCGCCGCCGGTGCGCATGGTCGCCGTGCCCCACACCGACAGGCCGAGCTGGCGCAGGTGGTCGCCGTGGTCCTGCAGGTGGCGTTCGAGCAGGCGGCTGGCGGATTGGAAGCCGAGGCGGAAGGCGGTGGGCGTGGGCAGGTTACGCACGTCCACGGTGAAGAAGTTGCGCCCGGTGGGCAGCACGTCGACCCGCCCGCGGCTGGGCGCGCCGCTGGGGCCGGGCGGAACGAAGCGGCCGGCGAGGCCGGCGAGCAGATGGCCGATCTCGCTGGCGCCGCAGGCGTCGAGGGTTGGCGCGATCTGCTGGTGCAGTTGCGCGAGGACCGCCGCGCTGGCGTCTCCGGGCGCGCTGGCCGAGCCATCGATCAGGCGCAGGGCGAACAGCTCCAGGCGCTCGCGGGTGTCGCCATTGCTGCGCCAGGGTTCGTCACTGACGGCGGTCAGCACATCAGGGCGCGGACCTTCCCACGGCTCGGCGAAGGCTTCCTCCAGCGGATCGCGGCCGAGCTTCAGGTCTTCGCTCAGCGCCCGCAGCAGGCTGGCGTTGCCGCCGCGTCCGTCGCCGCGTGGAATGCGCACCAGCGACAGCAGTGTGTCACGGCGCAGTTCGCCCACTGGCGATTCGCCGAACACATGCAGGCCATCGCGAATCTGTGATTCCTTGAGGTCGCACAGGTAGGCGTCCAGTTGCGGCAGCCAGCTTTCCGGGTCGTCGCTCAACTGCAAGCCCAGCTCGCGGTCCAGCGAGGTGTCGCGCACCAGCGTGAGGATGTCGCCGCGCAGTTCGTTGGCGCGGCGCGGGTCGAGCAGGGAGGCGTCGTAGTACTCGTCGGCCAGGCGTTCGAGGTCGCGCAGCGGGCCGTAGTTTTCCGCACGGGTCAGCGGCGGCATCAGGTGGTCGATGATCACCGCCTGGGCGCGGCGCTTGGCCTGGGCACCTTCGCCGGGGTCGTTGACGATGAACGGGTAGAGGTTCGGCAGCGGGCCGAGGATCGCGTCCGGCCAGCACTCCTCGGAGAGACCGACGCCCTTGCCCGGCAGCCATTCCAGATTGCCGTGCTTGCCGACGTGGACCAATGCGTCGGCGCCGAACACTTCGCGCAGCCAGAAGTAGAAGGCGAGGTAGCCGTGGGGCGGCACCAGCGACGGATCGTGGTAGATCGCCGCCGCGTCCAACTGGTAGCCGCGCGCCGGCTGGATGCCGACGAAGCCGAGGCCGAAGCGCAGGCCGGCGACCATCATCCGGCCGCTGCGGAACATCGGGTCCTGCTGAGGCTCGCCCCAGCGTTCGCGCACGGCTTGCTGGTTGACCTCGGGCAGGCGGGCGAAGCAGGCGAGGTAGTCGTCCAGCGCCAGGCTCTGCGCGCAGGGCCGCAGGTCGAGGCTGTCGAGATCGTTGCTGACGCCGCCGAGCAGGCTGTGGATCAGCGCGGTGCCGGACTCGGGCAGGCCGGCGACGGGATAGCCCTGGGCCTCCAGCGCCCGGAGGATATTCAGCGCGGCGGCTGGCGTATCGAGGCCCACGCCATTGCCGATGCGGCCGTCGCGGGTCGGGTAGTTCGCCAGGATCAGCGCCACGCGCTTGTCGGCATTGGCCTTGCGCGCCAGCAGCATCCAGCGCCGCGCCAGTTCAGCGACGAAATCCATGCCCGGCCAGTGCGGCAGGTAGCAGACCACGTCGCTCTGGCTGCGCTCGCTGCGCCAGGCCAGGCCCTTGAAGCTGATCGGCCGGGTGATGAGGCGGCCATCCAGCTCCGGCAGCGCGATGTGCATGGCCAGGTCGCGGGGGCCGAGGCCCTGCGGGTTGGCGCGCCAGAGGTCGAGGTTGTCCAGTGAGCAGATGGCTTGCAGCACCGGCACGTCGCGCTGGAACGGCCGGTCCTGCGGCGCTTCCGGGTTCGATTGGGCGAAACCCGTGGTGTTGATGATCAGTTCGGCGTCGGCGCTATCGAGCAGGTTTTCCACCGCTTCCAGGCACGCAGCTTCCTTGAGGCTGGCGACGGCGATGGGTAGCGGATTGATGCCCTGGGCCTGCAGGCGTTCGCAGAAGGTATCGATGAAGCCGGTATTCGCCGCCTGCAGGTGCGTGCGATAGAACAGCAAGGCGGCCACCGGGCACTCCGGGTGCCAGTCGGCCTGCCAGCGGGCGAGGTCGCAACTGCCGGTCTGCGGGTGATACAGCGCGACGCGCGGCAGCGTCTGCGGTTCGCTCCACGGGTAGTCGCGTTGCAGATGGCGCGTGGCGAGACAGGCGAAGAACTGCCGGGCATTGTCCAGGCCGCCCTGGCGCAGGTACTGCCACAGGCGCTCGGCGTCCAGCGCGGGCACATTGCACAGCGCGGTCAGTTCGGGGTCGGGCTTGTCGTCGCCGGGTACGGCGATCAGCGTGATGCCGCGCTCGGCCAGCGCCGCCAGTTGCTCCATGCCGTAGCGCCAGTAGCCGACGCCACCGTGCACGGAGATCAGGATGACCTTGGCGTGCTGCAGTACCTCGTCGACGTAGAGGTCCACCGAGGCGTGGTTCTGCAGTTGCATGGGGTTGGCCAGGCGCAGGCTCGGGTAGTCCTCCGGCAGCTCGCGGGCGGCCTCGGCGAGCAGCGCCAGGTGCGAATCGCCGCTGCAGAGAATCACCAGGTCGGCAGGCGTCTGGGCCAGGTCGGCGATGCCGTCGTCGGGGACGAAGCCGCCGGGTTGGGTGCGCAGCAGGTGCATGGGCTTGCTCGATGGTGGCTCTTCGTAGGAGCGAGCTTGCTCGCGAACATCGCCCCGCTGCGGGGTTGGTTCGCGAGCAAGGACTAGGCGTCCCCCTCGCTCCTACAAAAACAGTGTTACGCCAGGGCGGTACGCAGCTCGTTGGCGATGGTGGCCTGGTCCAGCTCCTGGCCGATCACCACCAGGCGCGTGCTACGGGTTTCATCGCTGCGCCAGGCGCGGTCGAAGTGTTTGTCGAAGCGCTTGCCGACGCCCTGCACCAGCAGGCGCATGGGCTTGCTGGGAATGGCGACGAAGCCCTTGATGCGCAGCACGGCATGGCGCTCGACCAGCGCGTTCAGTGCGTCGAGCAGGGCGCGTTCCTCCACTTCCGGCAGGTCGACGTGGAAGGAGTCGAACTCGTCGTGGTCGTGGTCTTCATGGCCTTCGTGGTCGTGATGCGTGGGGCGGCTGTCGATGTGCAGCTCGGCCTCGGCATTCAGACCCAGCAGGACGGAGAGCGGCAGCTGGCCGGAGTTGGCTTCGACGATCTTCACCGCTGGCGGCAGCTCCTCGGCGACTTCGGCGCGGACGCGGGCGAGCGCGTCGGCGTCGAGCAGGTCGGCCTTGTTCAGCACCACCAGGTCGGCGCTGGCGAGTTGGTCTTCGAAGAGTTCGTGCAGCGGCGATTCGTGGTCCAGGTTCGGATCCTGCTTGCGCTGCTCGTCCACCTGCTCGGGATGGGCGGCAAAGGTGCCGGCGGCCACGGCCGGGCTGTCGACCACGGTGATCACCGCGTCAACGGTGCAGGCGTTGCGGATTTCCGGCCACTGGAAGGCTTGCACCAGCGGCTTGGGCAGGGCCAGGCCCGAGGTCTCGATGAGAATCTGATCGAGGTCGCCACGGCGCGCCACCAGCTCGCGCATCACCGGGAAGAATTCTTCCTGCACGGTGCAGCACAGGCAGCCGTTGGCCAGCTCGAAGACGCGGCCGACCGCTTCTTCTTCGCTGCAACCGATGGAGCACTGCTTGAGGATTTCGCCGTCGATCCCCAGCTCGCCGAATTCGTTGACGATCACCGCGATGCGGCGACCTTCGGCGTTATCCAGCATGTGGCGGAGCAGGGTGGTCTTCCCGGCGCCAAGGAAGCCGGTGACGATGGTGACGGGGAGTTTGGCCAGGGTCTTCATGCGCGCCTCGTGAGCAGGATGCGGTGCGAGAGGGCGGATGAAGGGCGCGCGCGCGGGTTCGCCGCGCAACGAAGGTCGCCACCGGATCACCCCGCCCGGTTGTCGTGATACTGCTCGAGGCAGGTCTCCTGGCTCACAGCCCTCTTGAGTTCTCTCGCCTTCCCGCCGTGGCCGGCAGTGGCTCGTGAAAGAACAGGCTGTTCACAGTTGCGGGGGCAGCCGTGGCGCATCCGAAGATTTCCACGTTCCCTCTTAGCTCCGGCCAGCGCCGGAGAACCTCGAAGGGAGGAAGGCTACGCAGCGACGGCGGGGCGGTCAATCGCCGGGGATCGGTTGACGCTTGCAGGGCTTCGTGGTCAGCTAGCGCGGTTTCAGGTGTCTCGCGCCACGCGCGCGAGGTGAAACGGGAAGCCGGTGCGTCCGCAAGGACCAGTCCGGCGCTGCCCCCGCAACGGTAAGCGATCGTAGGGTCATCAGTAGCCACTGTGCTCCGGCATGGGAAGGTTGACCCGCTTGGCCACTGGCCGACATCGCAAGCCCGGAGACCGGCCTGGAATTCTTCGTTTTTGGCAAACCCGCGGTGGGCGGGCGCAGGCCGTGGCGCGGCCGTTCCGGCGCGTTCGAATGCGTTCAACCTCTGCGTTCTCTTACTTTGATTTCCAGAGGGAACGTTCATGTCCAGCAGCACCCTGACGCACGCGTCGAGCACTTCCATCCCCCTTTCCAAGCGCATCAGCCTGGCCGTTGGCGCCAGCCTGCTCGGTGCGCTGCTGGTGTATTTCGCCGGCTTCTCGCACATCGATGCGGTGCACAACGCCGCCCACGATACTCGTCACAGTGCGGGCTTCCCCTGCCACTGACGCTGTTCTGAGTCCAATCGGCTGCGCGTCGGCCAGGCAGCGTTGGAGAATCGTCGTGGACTGCTCATTGACTACAGTCAACTCTGCGTCCCCGGCCCTCCGCCTTGCCTGGCTCTAGCTCGCTCGATTTGAGAGTTCGGAGAAGGAAAAGGAAAGAGCAAATGATCAAACGTATCGCCCAGACCGCCGGTTTCGCCGGTCTGATCGCGGCGCTGGTGCTGACTGTGGTCCAGTTGCTGTGGGTATCCCCGCTGATCCTCAAGGCGGAAACCTACGAGAAAGCCGAACCGGCTGCCGCGCTGGTCGAAGAAAACCACGAGCACGCCCATGAACACGCTGCAGGCGCAGCGGCCGCTCACGAGCACGACGCGGAAGCCTGGGAGCCGGAAGACGGCTGGCAGCGCATCCTCTCCACCACTGGCGGCAACCTGGTGGTCGCGGTGGGCTTCGCCCTGATGCTGGCTGGCCTGTTCACCCTGCGTGCGCCGGGCAAGACCTCCGAAGGCCTGCTCTGGGGCCTGGCCGGTTTCGCCGTGTTCACCCTGGCGCCGTCCCTTGGCCTGCCGCCGGAGGTGCCCGGCACCGCCGCTGCCGATCTGACCCTGCGCCAGACCTGGTGGATCGGCACCGCCGCTGCCACCGCTGGCGGCCTTGCGCTGCTGGTGTTCGGCCGCAACTGGGCGCTGCGTGGCATCGGTATCGCCCTGCTGGTGGTGCCGCATGTGATCGGCGCGCCGCAGCCGGAAGTGCATTCCAGCCTCGCGCCGGAAAGCATCGCCCACGAGTTCATCGTCGCCTCGCTGATCACCAACGCGGTGTTCTGGGCGGCCCTGGGCCTTGTCGCTGCCTGGTTGTTCCGTCGCTTCGCACCGTCGGTCTGATCCAGGCGCTATGCTCGACCCCGCAGGCGGCCCGGCCGTCTGCGGGGTTTTGTTTTTGGGAGATTGCTGATGACGCTGGTTGCCGGCCTCGGTTGCCGCCGCGGCTGCACGCTCGATGAACTGCGCGCCTTGCTGGTGCAGACGCTGGCCGAGGCCGGTCTCGATGAGTCGAACCTCACCGCGCTGGCCAGCGCCACGCTGAAGGCCGACGAGGAGGGACTGACGGCGCTGGCTGCCGCCCTCGACCTGCCGCTGGCGCTGTTCACGCCGCAACAACTGGCCGCGTGCGAACCGCGCCTGGACCGCACATCCGAAACGGTCCGCACGGCCATCGGTGCTGCCAGCGTGGCCGAAGCCGCGGCACTGCTGCAGGCCGAAGCCCAGGCCGGTGCGCCGGCGCGATTGCTGGTGGGCAAGCGCCGCAGCGATCAGGCCACCTGCGCGCTGGCCTTCATCCCCGTCGAATCCGAACAGGAGCAGCCATGACGGTCCATTTCATCGGCGCCGGCCCCGGCGACCCGGAACTCATCACGGTCAAGGGCCAGCGGCTGATCCGTTCCTGCCCGGTGATCCTCTACGCCGGCTCGCTGGTACCGCCAGCGGTACTGGAGGGTCATAGCGCCGAGCGCGTGGTGAATACCGCCGAGCTGAACCTGGACGAAATTGTTGCACTGCTGGCGCAGGCCCACGGCGAAGGCAAGGACGTTGCCCGCGTGCACTCCGGCGACCCTTCACTGTACGGCGCCATCGGCGAGCAGATTCGCCACCTGCGTGAACTGGGTATTCCCTACGAGATCGTTCCCGGCGTCACGGCCACTTCTGCCTGTGCAGCGATACTCGGCTGCGAGCTGACCCTGCCGGATATCTCACAGACGCTGATCCTCACCCGTTACGCCAGCAAGACACGCATGCCCGAAGGCGAATCCCTTGCCGAACTGGCGCAGCACCGCGCGACCCTGGCGATTCACCTGGGCGTGGGGCAGTTGCCGAACATCGTCGCCGAACTGTTGCCGCACTACGGCGCCGATTGCCCCATCGCGGTGATCCACCGGGCGAGCTGGCCGGACCAGGATCAGGTCACCGGTACGCTGGGCGATATTCTGGCAAAGGCCGCGGCAAAGGATTTCAAGCGCACGGCGCTGATCCTGGTGGGCAAGGTGCTGGGGGCGGAAGGCTTCGCCGACTCATCGCTGTACAGCGCGGGGCATGCGCACCTGTATCGCCCGTAGTCGTTCTTCGTAGGAGCGAGCTTGCTCGCGAACTGCCTGACGCTGGCGTCATCGGCGAGGTCCGTTCGTGAGCAGGAACCAGCCGCTCCCGCGTTCCTACAGGGGATCGTCCAGCGGCTCCAGTTCACTGAACTGCTCATCGATCATCGCCTTCAGCTGCTCCGCTGCCAGCGGCTTGTGCAGCAGCGGCCAGCCATGGGCCGAAGCCTGGGCGAGCAGCTGCGGGTCGGTGTCGCCGGTGACCAGCACGGCGGCGATCCAGTCGTCTTCGTAGTGCCCGTGCAGGCGGGCGATGGCGTCGATGCCGGTCTGGTGGTCGCGCAGGCGATAGTCGCTGATGATCAGGTCCGGCTTCTGCGCGGCAGCGGTCGGGTCGGCCAGCAGGTCGGCGACGTCGGCGACGATGACATGCCGGTATTCCCAGCTCTGGAACAGCAGGCGCAGGCCTTCGCGGTTTTCCGCATCGTCCTCGATCACGTAGATCAGCTTGTCGCTGCCCACCACCGTGCGCGGCGGCGGGATTTCCGCTTTGCGTGGCTGCACGGCGGTGGCGCGGGGCAGGCTGATCATGAAGGCGCTGCCGTGGCCTTCGCGCGAGTGCAGCGCCAGCGGATGGTCGAGCAACCTGGCGGTGCGCTGGACGATGGCCAGCCCCAGGCCAAGGCCTTTGCTGCGGTCGCGCTCGGGGTTGTTGAGCTGGTGGAATTCCCAGAACACCTTCTGTTGCTCGCGCTCGGGAATTCCCGGGCCGCTGTCCCAGACTTCCACGCGCACCTGGCGGCCACGGCGGCGCCAGCCGATCAGCACGCCGCCGTGGTCGGTGTAGCGAATGGCGTTTTCCACCAGGTTGCGCAGGATGCGTTCGAACAGCGCCGGGTCCGACTTCACGAACGGCGCGCCGGGGCGTACGCGCAGGTTCAGGCCTTTGTCTGCGGCCTGCACGCTGCATTCCTGCTGGATACGTTCGAGCAGTTCGGCGAGGGAGAAGGCCTGCACGCTGGGCTGGACGATGCCGGCGTCCAGCCGTGAGATGTTCAGCAGCGCGTCGAACAGCGAGCCCTGCGCGGCGAGCGCGCGGGAAATGTGGTCGACGAGGTTTTCGCTGGCCTCGTTCAGCGGCTGTTTCTTCAGTGCGCCCAGGTACAGACCCAGCGCGTAGGTCGGCTGGCGCAGGTCGTGGCTGGCGCTGGCGAGGAAGCGGGTCTTGGCCTGGTCGCTGCGTTCGGCGGTCTCTTTTTCGATGCTGAGCTTGCGCAGCAGCTCGCTGTTCTCGAAGCGCAGCAGCAACGAGTCCACGAGGGTGGCGTGGAAGCGGTAGGCGAAGGCAAAGATGGTAACGGCGTAGACCAGCGCTGCCGCGCCGAGCGTCTTGCTCAGGGCGTCCGGCAGCAGTACCAGCAGGGCGGCGAATGGCAGGGTGAAGGCCGGTACGATGAACAGGTAGAACAGCGGCAGGACAATGCTGTAGGCATTCATCACGCCGGTGCCCAGGCCCAGCAGGACGACCACCACGTACATCTGCATCGAGGGTGGCAGCACGGTCATCCAGTACGCGGCGGGCAGGCCCCAGAGCAGGCCCGAGAGGCCGGTGGTGATCATCACCTGGATCAGCCAGCGGCGCCGGGGGCTGGCGCCGCTGTCGCGTAGTTGGTCGTAGCGCCGCAGCAGCCACAGGCGGGCGCCGCCGAGCAGGGTCTGCGCGGCGAACCAGGCCAGCAGCGACTCCAGCGGCAGCGCGCCGTTGAGCACCCAGGTGGTGAGGCCGGCGACCAGGTAGGCGGCAATGATGGAGAAGGGCGAGTTGCGCCGCAGCACGTCGAACTGTTCGGCGCGGACCCGTTCGGCATAGGGGGAATGGCTGAGGTCGCGCTGCCAGAGATTCATTGGGCCGTCCGTGGAGGGTCAGTGGGCGTTGCCTGTATAGCAACAGCCGCCTGCCACGCCCAGTGTTTTCAAGCCGGCCGCTGATCCCTGCGCATCTGCGGGCGCAGGCCCGGTCCGATCCGGCATTGCTCTTAGCAGGAGCGGGCTTGCCCGCGAACAGGGTTTCCGGCGGCACCGATGCTTGGGGGGCGCGAGCAAGCTCGCTCCTGCAGAAAAGCGGTTCAGGCGAGCCATTGTTCCGAGCGCGGCTCCAAGGCGCGCCGCAGGTACCAACGCACCCACAGGTGCACGCCGAGCGCGGCGCCCACCGTGAGCAAGATCATCAGCCCTTCCGCGTCCATGGCAGCGTCCCTTGTCCGGTTTTCCCGCCTGACAGGGTATTCCTGCGACAACTTGCCGCACAGATACAGATCGTTTCCGAATGTGCGGATCAGTCCTGCAGTTCGAGCCTTCAGCCCTGCAGCGAGTGGATGATCCGGCCGAGGGTTTCCATCGCCTGTTCGCTGGTGGCAGTCCACGGATGCCCGTAGTTCAGGCGCAGGCAGTGGCCGAAGCGCCGCGTCGCCGAGAAGATTGGCCCGGGTGCGAGGCTGATGCCCTGGGCGTGGGCGAGTTGGAACAGCTTGAGCGCGTCGATCTGCTCGGGTAGTTCCAGCCAGAGGAAGTAGCCGCCGCTGGGGCGCGTGACGCGGGTGGCGGCGGGGAAGTGCCGGGCCACGGCGGCGAGCATCGCGTGCTGCTGGCTTTCCAGCGCGTGGCGGAGCTTGCGCAGGTGGCGGTCGTAGCCGCCGTGTTGCAGGTAATCGGCGATGGCCGCCTGGGCCGGCACCGAGGCCGACAGGCTGGTCATCAGCTTGAGCCGCTCGATCTGCTCGGCATAGCGCCCGCCAGCGACCCAGCCCACGCGGTAGCCCGGCGCCAGGCTCTTGGAGAACGAGCTGCAATGCATGAACAGGCCCTCAGTGTCGAAGGCCTTCACCGGCTTGGGTGCCTGGGCGGCGAAGTACAGCTCGGCGTAGACGTCGTCTTCGATCAGCGGCACCTGGTGCTGGGTCAGCAGGGCAGCGAGGGCGCGTTTCTTCTCCTCGCTCATGCTGGCGCCCAGCGGGTTCTGGAAGTTGCTCATGAACCAGCAGGCCTTGATCGGCAGACGCGCCAGGCTGTCGGCGAGTACGTCGAGGTCGATGCCTTCGCGCGGGTGCACGGGGATCTCAACCGCTTTCAGTTTCAGCCGTTCCAGCACTTGCAGGCTGGCATAGAAGGCCGGGGCTTCGATGGCCACGAGGTCGCCGGGTTGGGTCACCACCTGCAGGCACAGGTTGAGCGCTTCCAGCGCGCCGTTGGTGACCACCAGCTCCTCCACCGGCAGCGGCATGCCGCCGACCATGTAGCGCAGGGCGATCTGCCGGCGCAGGGCGTGGCTGCCGGGGGCGAGGTCAGCCACCACCGAACGCGGGTCCATGTCGCGCACAGCATGTGCCATGGAGCGCGCCAGGCGCGGCAGGGGGAACAACTCCGGCGCCGGGAAGGCCGAGCCGAACGGCACGGTGTCCGGGTCCTTGATCGAGCTGAGCACCGAGAACACCAGTTCGCTGACGTCCACCTCGGTGGTCTGCGCGTCGTGGCGGGCGATTTCCGGCTCGGCCAGCGCGCGCTGCACGTGCTCGCGGACGAAGTAGCCGGAGCGCGCGCGGGCAACGATCAACCCTCGGTCCTCCAGCAGGTAATACGCCTGGAACACCGTCGAAGCGCTGACCCCGTAGGTGCGGCTGGCGTGCCGCACCGAGGGGACTTTCTGGCCGGGGGCGAGTACGCCGCTGCGGATCAGGCCGGCGATCTCGTCGGCGAATTTCTCGTAGCGCTTCATCTTGTCCTGCGGGGCGCCCTGGGCGGTGGTGGAATCCGCCCACTCTAGGCGTTGCGCCGAGGTCACGCCAAGCTCCCGTGCCATGCTCAGCGCCTCGGCGAGACGAAGGTGCTGGCGGCGTCGATGGCTTCATTGCCGTCGCTGACCCTGAAGTGCAGCGGCAGCGAACCACCGGCACTGCTCTGCGCTTCGCTGGCGACCGAGACGGCGAAGTCGCGGATCTCGCCCGGCTGCAGCATCAGCTCCGGCACGCCCTGCAGGCGGTAGCCGGTGCCATCGGCGAGGCTCAGGTGGTAGTGCTGCGGCTGCTGGGTCTTGTTGATCAGCTTGAGGTTGTAGATGTTCTCGATCTCGCCGGCGGCGTTCTCGCGGAACAGCCCACGGTCGCGGGCGACGTCGAGGTTGATCAGCGGCCGCGCTTCCAGCGCCCAGACGAAGGCGCCGATCATGACCAGCAACACGGCCGCATAACCGATCAGGCGCGGGCGCAGCAGGTGGGTCTTGCCGCCTTCGAGCGCACGCTCGGAGGTGTAGCGCACCAGGCCGCGGTCGTAGCCCATCTTGTCCATCACCGAGTCGCAGGCGTCGATGCAGGCGGCGCAGCCGATGCAGGCGATCTGCAGGCCGTCGCGGATGTCGATGCCAGTGGGGCAGACCTGTACGCACTGGTGGCAGTCGATGCAGTCACCCAGGCCGAGGGCCTTGGGATCGGCGTCCTTCTTGCGTGCGCCACGGGACTCGCCGCGTGCTGCGTCGTAGGAAATGATCAGGGTGTCCTTGTCGAACATCACGCTCTGGAAGCGCGAGTACGGGCACATGTGGATGCACACCTGTTCGCGCAGCCAGCCGGCGTTGGCGTAGGTGGCGGCGGCGAAGAAGGCGACCCAGAAGGTGCTTTCCAGGTCGAGCCTGAAAGTGAGCAGGTCCGCCACCAGCGGCCGCACCGGCGTGAAGTAGCCAATGAAGGTGACTGCCGTGGCCAGGCTGATCAGCAGCCACAGGCCGTGCTTGGCACCTTTGCGCAGGACTTTCTCGGCGCTGGCGGGGCCCTTGTCCAGTTTCATGCGCTGGTTGCGGTCGCCTTCGGTGACCTGCTCGGCCCACATGAAGATCCACGTCCATACGCTCTGCGGGCAGGTGTAGCCGCACCAGACGCGCCCGGCGAACACCGTGATGAAGAACAGGCCGAAGGCGGCGATGATCAGGATTGCCGAGAGCAGGATGAAATCCTGCGGCCAGAAGGTTGCGCCGAAGATGTAGAACTTGCGCTCGGGCAGGTCCCAGAGCACCGCCTGGCGGCCGTTCCACTGCAGCCAGAGAGTACCGAAGAACAGCAGGAACAGCAGCGCGCCGCCGAGGCGGCGGAGGTCGCGGAAACGTCCGGCGAAGCGCTTGGTGTAGACCGTCGGGGTGACCGCCGACAGCGGTTTCGGCGGCGGGGTGAAACGTTGCGGTGCGTCGATCTCGATGACCTTCGCGGGGATTCTTTCGCTCATTATCGTGGCCCATCAGGCAGAAGAGGCGCCGCGACTGTACGAACCGGTCTGCACCCGAAACAGATTCAGGTTCGCCGGAAAAAACCATATCAGATGGTGAAATCCGCTCCGCGCCGCGTCGTTGCAGGGTTGGCGCTACGTGCCATGAAGGGGCTGATCGGGCCTGTTGCGGCAACCGGTCGCAGGCCCGCCGGGGCAGGCGTCTCGCGCATCTGATCCGGTTTTTCCCGTGTTATCTGCCGCTGTTTTGCACAACAGCCGCCGGCCATAGTTCGGTCAACCGCAATGTGGCGCGCCCGACGACAGAAGCAGGCTGCCACGCAACGATCCGAAGGTGGCCTGGCGATGTACCGATATGACGATTACGACCGCGCCCTGGTGCGTGAACGGGTGGCGCAGTTCCGCGACCAGGTGCAGCGGCGCCTGAGCGATGAGCTGAGCGAAGAGGAATTCCTGCCGCTGCGCCTGCAGAACGGCCTGTACCTGCAGAAGCACGCCTACATGCTGCGGGTGGCGATTCCCTACGGCACCTTGTCCAGCGAGCAGATGCGTACCCTGGCGTGGATTGCCCGCGAGCACGACCGTGGCTACGGCCACTTCACCACGCGGCAGAACATCCAGTTCAACTGGGTGGAACTGGAGCGCGTGCCGGACATCCTCGAGCGCCTCGCCGATGTCGAGATGCACGCCATCCAGACCTCCGGCAACTGCGTGCGCAATATCACCACCGAGGCCTTCGCCGGGGTCGCCGCCGACGAGTTCCTCGACCCGCGCCCGCTGGCGGAAATCCTGCGCCAGTGGTCCACGGTGAACCCCGAATTCCTCTTCCTGCCGCGCAAGTTCAAGATCGCCCTCTGCGCCGCCGAGGAGGACCGCGCGGCGGTGATGATGCATGACATCGGCCTCTACCTGCGCCGCGCCGAGGGCGGCGAACTGCGCCTCAAGGTGCTGGTGGGCGGCGGGCTGGGGCGCACGCCGATGCTGGGCCAGGTGATCCGCGACGACCTGCCCTGGCAGCATTTGCTGTCCTACGTCGAGGCCATCCTGCGCGTGTACAACCGCTACGGCCGGCGCGACAACAAGTACAAGGCGCGGATCAAGATCCTGGTGAAGGCGCTGGGTATCGAGGCTTTTTCCCGCGAGGTGGAAGAGGAGTGGCAGCACCTGCGCGATGGCGAGGCGCAGCTCACCCTTGATGAATATGAGCGTGTGGCTGCCGCCTTCGAAGCGCCGGTCTACGCGGCCGCTGACGATCTCGCCTATGGCACGGCATTGGCTGCCGATGTCGCGTTCGCCCGCTGGGTTTCGCGCAATGTGCGCCCGCACCGCGTGCCGGGTTATGCCAGCGTGGTGTTGTCCACCAAGCCGGGCGCCGAGGCGCCGCCAGGCGATGCCACTGCTGAACAGATGGAGCGCGTGGCCGATTGGGCCGAGCGCTTCGGCTTCGGCGAGATCCGCGTCGCCCACGAACAGAACCTGGTCCTGCCGGACGTGCGCAAGGCCGATCTCCACGCGCTCTGGCTGGAAGCCTGCGCGTCGGGCCTGGGCACGCCGAACCAGGGGCTGCTGACCGACATCATCGCCTGCCCCGGTGGTGACTTCTGCGCGCTGGCCAACGCCAAGTCGATCCCCATCGCCCAGGGCATCCAGCAGCGCTTCGAAGACCTGGATTACCTGCACGACCTGGGCGACCTCAGCCTGAATATCTCCGGCTGCATGAACGCCTGCGGCCATCACCACATCGGCAACATCGGCATCCTTGGCGTCGATAAGAGCGGCAGCGAGTGGTACCAGATCACCCTGGGTGGCGCGCAAGGCGTGAAGAGTGCGCTGGGCAAGGTGATCGGCCCGTCGTTCAGTGCCGCCGAGGTACCGGACGTGATCGAGGCGCTGGTGCAGACCTATGTCGAGCAGCGCGGCGCCGGCGAGCGTTTCGTCGAGACGGTCGAGCGCATCGGCTTGGAGCCTTTCAAAGCGCGGGTCTACCGCCAGGCGGAGGTGCCTGCATGAAGAATCTGATTCGCCTGTCTGATGGCGTGGCCGAGCTGGCGCCGAATGATCCCTGGACCTTGCTGCGTGAAGTGCCAGAGGAGTTGCCCGATGGCAACCTGATCCTGCCGCTCAAGGCCTGGCTGGAGCGGTGCACCGGTAGGAGCGAGCTTGCTCGCGAACAGGAACTCCAGTCGGCGCCGGAGCTGGGTGGTTCGCGAGCAAGCTCGCTCCTACAAGGGCATGGCGTATTGCTCGGGCCGGATGACGATCCGCAACAGCTTGCCCAATGGCTGGATGAGATCCCACTGATCGCCATCGATTTCCCCAGCTTCCGCGACGGCCGCGGCTACAGCCTGGCCTATCTGTTGCGCAGCCGGCTGGGCTGGCGCGGCGAGTTGCGCGCGGTGGGCGACGTGTTGCGCGACCAACTGGCACACCTGCGCCAGTGCGGTTTCGACGCCTTTGCCGTGCGCGAGGACAAGTCCGTGGAGGACGCCCTGAAGGGGCTCGCAGGGCTCAGCGTGCTCTATGGGCGCTCGGCCATCGAGCCGCGTCCGCTGTTCCGCCGACGCTCCTAGGGCGTAACTATCGCGCACGGCCAAGGCTGCAGCGGGTCGGCCAAGCTTGACGCTGTGCCGGGGGGCAGGAAAAATGCGGGCATCATCCACGGTGCCCCGTGCGCCGCTGGTAACCCACGTATTCGAGTGACCCCCAGAATATGCGCATGCGCCTGATGCTGTTGGGTGGCGGTAATGCCCTTGGACAGGCGCTTATCCGCCTGGGCGCCGAGGAAGACATCGGCTTCCTCGCCCCGCGACCACCCGACCAGGGATGGGACGCCGCCAGCCTCACCGTGTTGCTGGACGAGACCCGTCCGGACGCGGTGATCAACCTCGCCTACTACTTCGACTGGTTCCAGGCCGAGGCTGTCGAGGCTGCCCGCCTGGCCAGTCAGGAGCGTGCGGTGGAGCGTCTGGCCGAGCTCTGCCAGCACCACGAAATCCTGCTGATCCAGCCCTCCAGCTACCGCATATTCGATGGCGCCCGCGCCACTGCCTATAGCGAGAAGGATGAGCCGCTGCCGCTCGGCCCGCGTGGCCAGGCGCTATGGCGCATGGAACAGTGGGTGCGGGCGACCTGCCCGCGCCACGTGCTGCTGCGTTTCGGCTGGTTGCTGGATGACAGCGCCAACGGCGTACTCGGCCGCTTCCTCGAACGGGCGGAAAAGGAGCAGGTACTGTTCCTCGCCGACGATCGGCGCGGCAACCCGACCCCGGTGGACGATGCCGCCCGGGTGATCCTCTCGGTACTCAAGCAACTCGATTGCCAGGCGCCGCTCTGGGGCACCTACCATTACGGCGGCCTGGAAGCGACCACCACCCTGTCCCTGGGCCAGGTGGTGCTCGGCGAAGCGCGCGCCTTCCGCGCCCTGGCCGTTCAGGAACCGAGCCCGCAGGCCCACGCCGCGCGCCCGGATGCCGGCGACGAACCGCAACACGCGGTGCTCGCCTGCAAGAAGATCCTCCATACCTTCGGTATCAAGCCGCGCGCCTGGCGCGCCGGCCTGCCCGCCCTGCTGGACCGTTACTACCGCCATGTCTGATCGTCTCATTCCCTCCGCGCAGCCCATCCTCATCACCGGCGGCGCGGGGTTCATCGGCTCCCACCTGGCGGATGCAATGCTGGCGCAAGGGTTTGCCGTGCGCGTGCTGGACGACCTGTCCACCGGCAAGCGCGAGAACCTCGATCCGCGCGTCGAGCTGATCGTCGGCGATGTCGCCGATGAAGCAGCGCTGCGCGCTGCGGTGAGCGGTTGCCAGGGCGTCGTGCACCTGGCGGCAATCGCTTCGGTGCAGGCCTCGGTGGAAGACCCGGTGGGTACCCACCGCGCCAACTTCATCGGCACCCTGAACCTCTGCGAGGCCATGCGCCAGGAAGGCATCCACCGGGTGCTGTTCGCTTCCAGCGCGGCGGTCTATGGGCAGAACGGCGAAGGCAGCGCCATCGACGAAGACGTGGTCAAGGCGCCCCTGACGCCCTACGCCTCGGACAAGCTGGCCAGCGAGTACTACCTGGACTTCTATCGCCGCGAGCACGCGCTGGAGCCGGCGATCTTCCGCTTCTTCAACGTCTACGGTCCGCGCCAGGACCCGTCTTCGCCGTATTCCGGGGTGATCAGCATCTTCGCCCAGCGCGCCGAGCAAGGCTTGCCGATCACCGTGTTCGGCGACGGCGAGCAGACCCGCGATTTCATCTACGTCGGTGACCTGGTGAAGCTGCTGATGACCGCGCTGCTGGCGGACGAGGTGGCCGAGTCGGCGATCAATGTCGGCCTGGACCAGTCCACCAGCCTGAACCAGCTGCTGGCCGAGATCGGCAAGCTCACTGGCGGCCTGCCGCCGATCACCTACCAGCCGGCGCGCCACGGCGATATCCGCCACTCCCGCGCCGACAATCGCCGCCTGCTGCAGCGCTACAGCCTGGACGAGCCGACGCCGCTGGCCGACGGCCTGGCCCAGCTGATTACCACCAGGGTTTGTTGACCGCCAGGAAGAACACGCCTGCCAGCGAACTCAGGGCGAGGATGCTGAAGGCCGCCTTGGGTGCCCGCGAGGTACTGCGCATGGCAAAGGCTGCGAGCACGATATAGAGCACCAGCAGGCCGATCTTCACCTGCAGCCAGACCGGCAGCGGCCAGGGCATTGCCAGGTGCACCAGGCCCAGGGCGCTGAGCAGCAGCAGGGTGTCGATCAGGTGAGGCAAGCCGCGCTGCCAGCCCGAAGGCTGCCTGCCCCACCAGCTCAGCCCCAGGCGCAGCAGGAAAAGGGCGGTGCTGATGATGGCCAGGCTGACGTGCAGTGCTTTGAGTTCGAGATACATACCGGTTCCCTGAAAATGAAAAAGGCGCCCTTGGGCGCCTTTTCACGTTTGCTCCGTTAGAAACGGTAGCCGAAACCGACCATGTAAACCCAGGGGTCGACGTCGACATTGACCTTGGTCTTCTGCACGCCCAGGGCGGACGGGCCGTCGACGCTGGCCTTGGTATCGATGTCCATGTACCAGACCGCGGCGTTGACGAAGGCATGCTCGTTGAGCATGTAGTCCATGCCCAGTTCGGCGGCCAGGCCCCAGGAGTCCTGCAGCTTCAGGTTGCTGAAGCCCTGGTCCTTGCGCGAGCTGGTGAGGTCTTCGTCGAAGAAGGTGGTGTAGTTCACGCCCAGGCCGCCGTAAGGCTGGAAGGCGGAGTTGGTACCACCCATGGGGTAGTACTGCAGCAGCACGGTCGGCGGCAGCTGCTTGATGTCGGCCAGTTTGCCGTCCAGGCCGCTCAGGCCGGTGGCGCGGTTCAGGCCCTTCACGTCAACCTGGTGCTTGAACGGAGTGGCAGCAACCAGCTCGATACCGATCTTGTCGGTGAGCAGGTAGGCGAAAGTCAGGCCCAGCTGGGTGTCGCTGTCGACAGTGGCCTTGGTGCCGCTGACCTTGCCGCCGTCGAGCTTGATGTTGGAACTGCTGTCGTCCGGTGCGACGGTGGCGAAACCGCCGCGAACGAGGAAGTCGCCAGCCTGGTGGCCGCGAATGTCGGCGGCCTGGGCTGCGATCGGTGCTGCGACGGCGAGTGAGAGAAGCGAGGCGGTGAGCCAGGACTTACGCATGATGAGCTCCAATATCTCTTTGGTATAAGTGTTGGTGCTCAGAATAGTAGAGAGCGCTAAAAGCGCTCTTTTGATTTGGCTCAATAAAGACCCCAAGCTTCCCATGGCAAAGGTGTGCGGCAAGATGCCGCACAGTCGTCACTGCCCGGTGTATTCGTAGGGTTCGATGCTGCTGGCCTGCATCTGGTAGCCGGCCTCGGCGAGGTCGCTCTCCACCGCTTTCACGCTCAGCGTGCCGATGATCCAGAACGGCTGGTAAAGCTCGTCGACTTTTACACCCTTGCCGCCTCGAACATAGACGATCTGGTTGGACGGCGGCGGTGGCACGTGGATGCACGCGCCGTAGTAGGGCACCAGCAGGAAGTCACGGACGGTCTGGCCGTCTTCCTCGACTTCCAGCGGCACGATGTAGCCGGGCATCTTCACCTGCTGGCCATCCAGCGCCTTGACCACCGGGGCGTCAGGTGTCTGTTGCTTCACCGCCGGGCCGCTCTCGGCGTTGAGCACGTCGGAGAGCTTGGACATGTCATGCAGCGGCACGGGCGGTGGAGGCGGCGGTGCGCCCTCGGGGATCAGCTCGGGCCAGGTCAGCTCGCGCGGCGCCGCCCAGACGGCGGCGCTGGTGAGCATCAGCAGCAGGAACAGCAGACGGCGCATGGGACTTCTCTGTACGGGGTGGCTTGCACGGGGCTGGCTCAGAGGCGGATCGACAGGCCATCGGCCAGCGATTGCCGATAGGCACGCCACGCCGGCACACAGCCGATCAGCAGCGCGGCCAGAAGTATGCCGCCCAGCAGCGACCATTCATAGGCGCTGGGCAGCGCCAGTGGCAGGAAGATGCCGTAGTTCGCCTGCACGTAGGCCTGGCTGCCGGCAACGCCAGCATAGAGCAGCCCGACGCCCAGCGTTACGCCGGCCAGCGCCAGGGCGAATGCCTCGGCCACCAGCAGGCTGAAGATGTGCCAGGGGCGTGCGCCCACCGAGCGCAGGATGGCCATTTCCCGGCGGCGCTCGTTGAGGCTGGTGAGAATGGCCGTGAGCATGCCGATCAGGCCCGTCAGTACGACGAACAGCGAGACCACGAACAGCGCCTTCTCCGCCGTGCCCATCAACCCCCAGAGTTCCTGCAACGCCACGCCGGGGAGGATCGCCATCAGCGGCTCGCCGTCGTATTCGTTGATCTGCCGCTGCAGGGTGAAGGTGGCGACCTTGCTCTTGAGGCCCAGCAGGAAGGCGGTGATGGCCTTGGGCTGCAGGTCCATCGTCCGCGCCTGGTCCTCGCTGATGCGCCCGGCGCCACGGGCCGGCACGCCGTTCTTCCAGTCGACGTGCAACGCTTCCATGCCCTGCAGGGAAATGTGCAGGGTGCGGTCCACCGGAGTGCCGGTGCGCTTGAGGATGCCGACCACGGTGAACGGCTTGTCGTCGTGCTGCACCAGGCTGATGGTGCTGACGCCGTGGGCCAGGACGATCTTGTCACCCAGCTTGTAGTGCAGCGCTTGGGCCACTTCGGCACCGAGCACCACGTCGAACAGATCCTGGCCGAACGGTCGGCCTTCGGACAGTTCCAGCATCTGCCCGCGACCGAAGCGGTAGTGCTCGAAATAGCCGGTGTCGGTACCCATGACGCGGTAGCCGCGGTGCGAGTCGCCCAGGGAAATCGGTATCGCCCACTTCACCAGCGGGCTGTGGGTGACGGTCTCGTAGCTTTCCCAGCGGATGTTGTTGGTGGCATTGCCGATGCGGAACACCGAGTAGAGCAGCAGGTTCACCGAGCCCGAGCGCGCGCCGACGATCAGGTCGGTGCCGGAGATGGTGCTGGCGAAGCTGGCCTTGGCCTCGGTGCGCACGCGCTCCACCGCCAGCAGCAGGCAGGCGGAGAGGGCGATGGCGAAGATGGTCAGCAGCGCGGTGAAGCGGCGGTTGGAGAGGCTGGCGAGCGCCAGGCGCAACAGGTACATGCTCAGATTCCCGGGGCGCGGGCGGCGCGGTTGAGGTCGGCGAGCGAGACGCTGCGGTCGAACAGCGGCGCCAGGCTCTGGTCATGGCTGACGAACAGCAGGCTGGCGCCGGCCTCGCGGCATTCGGCGAACAGCAATTGGAGGAAGGCTTCGCGGGCGTCGGCGTCCAGTGCCGACGTGGGCTCGTCGGCGATCACCAGTTCCGGCTGGCCGATCAGCGCTCGGGCAGCGGCGACGCGCTGCTGCTGGCCG
This sequence comes from Pseudomonas sp. C9-3, assembly GCF_032392015.1. NCBI lineage: Bacteria > Pseudomonadati > Pseudomonadota > Gammaproteobacteria > Pseudomonadales > Pseudomonadaceae > Pseudomonas > Pseudomonas sp. C9-3. Next base: position 6,647,931 of record NZ_CP135919.1, read on the forward strand.
ATGGACAGGCTGTCGGCGCGGCGCTCGAGCAGCGTCGCCTCACCCAGCCCCAGGTGCTTGAGCAGTGCCTCGGCAGCCTTGGTCACGCTGCCATGGCGCAGGGTGGCCCGTTCGGCGCGGCTGTGGGAGAAATGGCAGGGCAGTTCGACGTTCTCGCGCACCGAGAGAAATGGCAGCAGGTTGAACTGCTGGAAGATGTAGCCGGTGTGGTCGACGCGGAAATGGTCGCGGCGCGCCGACTTCATCTGGGCGATGTCCTCGCCCAGCAGCTTCACGCTGCCGCGCTGCGGGCGCTGCACACCGCCGAGCAGGCCGAGCAGGGTGGTCTTGCCGCTGCCGGACGGGCCCTTGAGGAACAGGGTTTCGCCGCGGGCCAGGGTGAAGGCGGGGATGTCCAGCAGCTCCGCCTGGCCGGGCCAGGCGAAGCCGAGGTTGTCGAGTTCGAGCAATGCGGTCATTTCAGCGCGTCGTGATCAGAAGTTCAGGGTCGGGTTGGCGGCGGTCAATTCTGCACCTTGCTGGCCGCTCGGGCCGATCAGTTGTACCTGAATCTTCTGGGTCGCCGGGAAACGCTTGAACAGCGGCGCGAAGTCGAGAGTGGCCAGGTCCTGCGGTTGGGCGCAGGTGAGCTGGTAGTGGGCGTCGATATCGGCGTGGTGGTGACCTTCGTGTTCGTCATGGTCGCCGTCGTCATGGTCGTGCTCTTCTGCCTTGGGCGCATCGCCGAACAGCGGGCTGGAAAGCTCCACCGACTGCACGCTGCACTTGGCTGAGGCGGGCAGGGCAAGCAGCTGCAGCGGTTGCTTGAGCTGGGCCTGCACGGTGGCGACCGTGGCCTTGTCGGCGTCGCTGGTGGCGGCATGCTCGAAGCCGACGAAGTTCATCGCCGGGCTGTCCATCTCCAGTTCCAGGGTCTTGCCGTCGAGGGCAACGTTGAGCTGGGCGACGCCATGCTCGTGCTTGCCGAGGCTGCCGTGTTCATGTTCGTCGTGGGCTTGAGCGGCGAGGGGCAGCAGGGCGACAGCGAGGAGCAGGGGGCGCATGGGAGACTCCGGTCTGATGAATGATTTTGTTACGTTATAACAGATGAAAAATTAAGGCCAGCTTAGCGTGCGTTTGGCGTGGCGCCGATGCCGTGGGAGCATGCGCGAAACCGCGTGAGGAGAAGGGCGATGCTGAGAATCAAGGGCACCATCGGCGACTGGCCGGTGGACCTGACTGTGGAAATGGACGACGCCGACTGGGCCCGACTGGCGCAGAGCCTGCCGGTGGAGGCCGTTGTGCCGTCCGCGCCGGTTGCCACTCAGCCAGCGGCTGCCGGCACGGCGGACAAACTATGGCTGGCCGCGCAGGACCTGCTGCGCCGCAGCGGCAGCACGGAAGGGCCGGAGCTGATGGGTGAACTGGAAGCGCTGGCGGGCAGCGCGGGAGCGGCGAAGGGATTGCTGGTGCGCCTGCGGCACAGCCCGCAGGTGAAGATCGAGGTGCGCGACGGTGTGCAGGTCTTCACCTGGGTCGAGGAGTAGCAGGATATCTGTAGGAGCGAGCGTGCTCGCGAACAGCCCCGCAGCAGGTTCGGTTCGCGAGCAAGAACTAGGCGTCCCATTCGCTCCTGCATGAGGAAAGGGCGCCGATTGGCGCCCTTTTCATCAATACAGCAGGTTCGCCAGCTTGCGGCGGTAGGCGATCACCAGCGGGTGGTCGTTGCCCAGCAGGTCGAACACCTGGACCAGCGTCTTGCGCGGTAGGTCCTCGCCGTAGCTGCGGTTGCGCACGAAGAGCTTGAGCAGGGCGTCCAGCGCTGCCTCGTACTGCTGGCGCGCCAGTTGCTGCACAGCCAGCTGGTAGGTGGCTTCGTCGTCGTTGGCGTCGGCGGCCAGGCGGGTCTTCAGGGTGGCGGCATCGGGCAGGTCGGCAGCCTGACGCAGGAAGGTCAGCTGGGCCTTGGCGGCGGCCAGCGCCTGCTTGTGGTCGTCGCTCTTCACCGCGTCCAGCACGGTCTCGGCTTCACCCAACTCGCCGCGCTCGGCGAGGCAGCGGGCGTAGAGGATCAGCGCGGCGGCGTTGGTGTTGTCTTCGCTCAACAGGACTTTGAGCTGCGTTTCGGCCTCGGCGAAACGGCCTTCGTTGAAAGCAGCCTGCGCCAGTTCCAGCGGGTTGCCGGCAGCCGGGGCGGGCGGCTGGACGTGCTGCTCCAGCATCTGGCGGATCGCCGATTCCGGCTGTGCACCGGCGAAGCCGTCCACCGGCTGGCCGTCCTTGAACAGCACCACGGTGGGCAGGCTGCGGATGCCGAAGCGCATCACGATGTCCTGCTCGACGTCGCAGTTGACCTTGGCCAGCAGCAGCTCGCCCTGGTACGACTCGGTGATCTGCGCCAGCAGCGGCATCAGCGCCTTGCACGGGGCGCACCAGTCGGCCCAGAAGTCGACCAGCACCGGCTTGTGGAAGGAGTTCTCGATGACGACCTGATCGAAGTTGGCGATGCTGGCGTCGAAGATGTAGGGCGTATCGCTCATGGGAAATCTCGGGCGAGTGGGGCGATGAAGGTGGTTGCCACTATAAGTGGGGGCGCTGCCTGACGGAAACAACCCGCGATTGCTGCCCTTGAACGTAGGATGGATGGAGCCTAGGCGATACTCATGCTGTTGGTGCGGTGAGTGATGGGTATCGCTTCGCTCCACACCATCCTACGAATGCCAGTTCGGCTCAGCCTCGTTGCGCGTGGTACAGGCTGACATGGCGGAATTCGGCCGGCTCGGCCAGGTCCGGCCAGGTGCAGCCATCGAGAATCCCCAGGCGCTGGTACAGCGGATGGCTGAAGTCGCGGACCCGTGAATCGGCCACCAGGGCTTCGCGGCCGCGGCTGAGGAACTCGTCCAGCAGCGGCAGGTTGGCGCGGTCGTAGAGCACGTCGGCGACGATGATCAGGTCGTAGCGGTCTTCTTCCTGGAAGAAGTCCGCCGAGTAGGTCAGCTCCACGCCATTGAGCTCGGCGTTGGCGCGACAGGCGTCCAGCGCCAGCGGGTCGAGGTCGCAGGCCACCACCTCGGCGGCACCGGCCTTGGCGGCGGCGATGGCGGCGATGCCCGAGCCGGCGCCGAAGTCCAGCACGCGCTTGCCGCGCACCCATTCGGGTTTCTCGGCCAGCCAGTGTGCCAGCACCAGGCCGCTGGCCCAGCAGAAGCACCAGTAGGGCGGCTCTTCGAGGATGCGCCGGGTCTCGTCGGGGCTGAACTCGCGGTCCATGTTGTTCGCATCGATCAGCCACAGGTCGATGTCGGTACCCGGCAGGCGTTCGGCGCACAGGCGTGCGTCACCGAGCAGTTCGCCCAGGGCCTGTTGCAGGGAAAACGGTGGCGTCACGGTGCGCGCTCCAGCCGCAGCTCGCCCAGGGCGCGGGTTTCCGGCTGGGTGATGCGCACCGGCGGCAGGCGCCAGGCCAGTTGGCCGGACTGCGAGACGCGGCCATGCAGTTCCACGCGGGCATTGGTCGGGAAGGACTGCGGATTGAAGATCAGCCGGAAGGGCAGCGCCTGGCCGTTGGCGATGAGCTTCTCGCTGGAAAGCAGTTGTTGCGGACGGTCGCGCTCGTCGATCACCAGCAGCGCGACTTCCACTTCACTACCCGCCGGCAGGTAGCCCTGGGAACTGCTGAGCTGGCCGGAGAGGGCGCGCATGTGCGCCGGCACCGGTTCCAGTGCGGCAGGCGCCGAGTTCTTCGGTGCGGGTGCCGGCGCAGCGGCGGGCACGGGTTTTTCGCTGGCGCAGGCGGCCAGCAGGACGGTGAGGGACAAGCAGAGCAGGCGGGTGTACATGGCGGGCTCCATCGCGGCAGATTCCAGGCGGGCGCTTATATAGCGTAATGCCTGCGGCTTGTCTGCGGGGAGCAGGGTTTCTTCAGCCAGGCGATGCGCTACCATGGCCCCTTACCTCTTCCTCCGACAAGACTGCCCAAGACTCGCCATGCATTGTCCTTTCTGCGGCGCCCACGACACCAAAGTCATCGATTCGCGCCTGGTCGCCGAGGGCGACCAGGTCCGCCGGCGCCGCGAGTGCCTGGCCTGCGGCGAGCGTTTCACCACCTTCGAGACCGCCGAGTTGGTCATGCCGCGCCTGATCAAGCAGGACGGCAGCCGCCAGCCCTTCGACGAGGACAAGCTGCGCGCCGGCATGCAGCGCGCGCTGGAGAAGCGCCCGGTGAGCATCGAGCGGCTGGAAGAGGCGCTGGCGCACATCAAGCACAAGCTGCGCGCCACCGGCGAGCGCGAGATCAAGTCGCGGGTGCTGGGCGAGCTGGTGATGGCCGAGCTGCAGAAGCTCGATGAAGTCGCCTACATCCGCTTCGCCTCGGTCTACCGCCGCTTCCAGGACCTCAACGAGTTCCGCGAGGAAATCGAGCGGCTGGCCCGGGAGCCGGCGAAAGAATGAGCGGCGTCGATTCCGTGAACTGCCCGGATGAAGCCTGGATGGCCCGCGCCATCGAGCTGGCCCGCAAGGGCTGGTACACGACCCATCCCAACCCTCGCGTCGGCTGCGTCATCGTCCGCGATGGCGAAGTCGTCGGCGAAGGCTGGCATGTGCGCGCCGGCGAGCCTCACGCCGAGGTCCACGCCCTGCGCCAGGCCGGCGACAAGGTCCGTGGCGCCACCGCCTACGTCACCCTGGAGCCCTGCAGCCACTTCGGTCGTACGCCGCCCTGCGCCGACGCCTTGATCAGCGCCGGCCTCGCCCGCGTGGTCGCGGCCATGCAGGACCCGAACCCGCAGGTCGCGGGCAGCGGCATGCGGCGCATTGCCGAAGCCGGTATCGAGGTGCGCTCCGGCGTGCTGGAAAACGAAGCCCGCGCCCTCAACCAGGGCTTCCTCAAGCGCATGGAGACCGGCCTGCCCTTCGTCCGCGTGAAGCTGGCGATGAGCCTGGACGGCCGCACCGCCATGGCCAGTGGCGAGAGCCAGTGGATCACCGGCCCGGCCGCGCGCCGCGCCGTGCAGCGCCTGCGCGCGCAGGCCAGCGTGGTGCTCTCCGGCGCCGATACCGTGCTGACCGACGACGCCCGTCTGACCGTACGCCCGGATGAGTTGGGCCTGGACGCCGAGCAGACCGAGCTGGCCTCGCAGCGCCAGCCGCTGCGCGTGCTGATCGACGGGCGCCTGCGGGTGCCGCTGACCGCAACTTTCTTCCAGGCCGGTCCGGCGCTGGTGGTGAGCACCCAGGACGACCCGAACTACGCGGTGGTCGGCCACGAACTGCTCAACCTTGCCGGCCTCGACGGCCAGGTCGACCTGCTGGCACTGCTGAGCGAGCTCGGCCGCCGTGGCGTCAACGAAGTGCTGGTGGAAGCCGGGCCACGGCTGGCCGGCGCCTTCGCTCGCCTCGGGTTGGTGGACGAGTACAGCATCTTCATGGCGCCCAAGCTGCTCGGTTCCTCCGCGAGGCCGCTGCTGGAGTTGCCGCTGGAGCGCATGAGCGAATCCCGCGAGCTGAAGATCGTCGACATCCGCGCCGTGGGTGACGACTGGCTGGTCACCGCCAGACCGCTGTGATGGCGCGCCGGCGTAGCCCTCGCCGGCCAGTCGGCGGACGCGCAGTGATCAATAGGAAGCTTCCGACTTGCGCCGGCCTGTGGTAAAACGCCACACGCGGTCGACGCTGTAACGACCGCGATTGACGTTCTCAGGGCGGGGTGCAAGTCCCCACCGGCGGTAATGACGCGCAATGCGTCTAGCCCGCGAGCGCCTGTCCAGACCGGTTCGCCGGATGGCCAGGGTCAGCAGACCCGGTGTGATTCCGGGGCCGACGGTCATAGTCCGGATGAAGAGAGAACGGGATAGCCATCGGGGCGTGCCTGCGCGCGTCCGAGAAGTCCCTTCGATCCGATACGCCCTGTTTTCTAACGAAAAACAGGAGTTCGCCTCATGCAATACCTTTCCCTGTTGGCTTCGCGGGCCTGTCGGCCGGCTGCCTTCTCCGTGTGGGAGGCAACATGTTCACCGGCATAATCGAATCCATCGGAACCATCGCATCCATCACCCCGAAAGGCGGTGACGTGCGCCTGTACGTGAAGACCGGCAAGCTCGACCTCGGCGACGTCAAGTTGGGCGACAGCATCGCCGTCAACGGCATCTGCCTGACTGCCGTCGAGCTACCCGGCGACGGCTTCTGGGCCGACGTCAGCCGCGAGACCCTGGCGCGCACCGCGTTCGCGCAGCTCAAGATTGGCAGCCGGGTGAACCTGGAAAAGGCCCTGACCCCGACCACCCGCCTGGGCGGCCACCTGGTCAGCGGCCACGTCGACGGCGTCGGCGAGATCGTCAAACGCGAGGAAAACGCCCGCGCGATCCAGTTCACCGTGCGCGCACCGCGCGAGCTGGCCAAGTACATCGCGCTCAAGGGCTCGATCACCGTGGACGGCACCAGCCTGACGGTGAACGCGGTCAACGGCGCCGAGTTCGAGCTGACCATCGTCCCGCACACCGTGCAGGAGACGATCATGGCCGACTACCGCGGTGGCCGGCTGGTCAACCTCGAAGTGGACCTGCTGGCGCGCTACCTGGAGCGCCTGCTGCTCGGCGACAAGGCGGCTGAACCCAGCGCCGGCGCCGGCGGCATCACCGAAGCATTCCTGGCCGACAACGGCTTCCTGAAACACTGAAAAGGCTCGTCCCCGTATGGCACTCAACAGCATTGAAGAACTGCTCGACGACATGCGTCAGGGCAAGATGGTCATCCTCATGGATGACGAGGACCGCGAGAACGAGGGCGACCTGATCATCGCCTCCGAGTGTGTCCGCACCGAAGACATCAACTTCATGGCCCGCTTTGCCCGCGGCCTGATCTGCATGCCAATGACCCGCGAGCGCTGCGAGCGCTTGGGGCTCCCGCTGATGGTGCAGCGCAACGGTTCCGGCTTCGGCACCAAGTTCACCGTCTCCATCGAGGCCGCCGAAGGTGTCACCACCGGCATCTCCGCCGCTGACCGCGCCCGCACCGTGCAGGCTGCCGCTGCGAAGAACGCCGTCGCTGCCGATATCGTCAGCCCCGGCCACATCTTCCCGCTGATGTCCCAGCCCGGTGGCGTGCTGGCTCGCGCCGGCCACACCGAAGCCGCCTGCGACCTGGCGCGCATGGCCGGCTTCGAGCCGTCCGGGGTGATCTGCGAGATCATGAACGACGACGGCACCATGGCCCGTCGCCCGGAACTGGAAGAGTTCGCCAAGCAGCACGACATCAAGATCGGCACCATCGCCGACCTGATCCACTACCGCCTGATCCACGAGCGCACCGTCGAGCGCCTCGCCGAGCAGCCGCTGGATACCGAGCTGGGCCAGTTCAACCTGATCACCTACCGCGACTCCGTGGAAGGCGACGTGCACCTGGCGCTCACCCTGGGCAAGGTCTGCGCGGAAGAGCCGACCCTGGTGCGCGTGCACAACCCCGACCCGCTGCGCGACCTGCTGATGGTCAACCAGGCGGGCCGCTGGAGCCTGCGTGCGGCCATGGCCAAGGTAGCCGAGGCCGGCACCGGGGTGGTCCTGCTGCTGGGCCACCAGGTTGGCGGCGATGACCTGCTGGCGCACGTCCGCGAGATCACCAATACCCCGGCGCCCGCGCAGAAGCCGACCACCACCTACAGCACCGTGGGTGCCGGTTCGCAGATCCTGCGTGACCTGGGCGTACGCAAGATGCGCCTGATGTCGGCACCAATGCGCTTCAATGCGATATCCGGTTTCGACCTGGAAGTAGTAGAATATCTGCCCGCTGACGGGCAGCCCTGATCGCTGCTGCGCTTGGTCAGGCCGCGTTGGAAGCCGCCTCAAAATGCTCATTTACTTCAGTAAACTGCGCTTTTTCGGCGACTTCCGCCTTGCTCGACCTGCGCTCGCGACGCGCTCAGGACTACCCGAATGAACCTCGCCGCCGTGCCCTGGCACGGCGGCGCCGTTCTTCTACCCTATTTGCGGAGCGTCACGCTGACGCTCCGGCTCTTTAACAGTGAGACTTGCCCATGACCCTGAAGACCATCGAAGGTACCTTCATCGCCCCCAAAGGCCGCTTCGCCCTGGTGGTTGGCCGCTTCAACAGCTTCGTGGTGGAAAGCCTGGTGGAAGGCGCCATTGACGCGCTGGTGCGCCACGGCGTTGCCCAGAGCGACATCACCGTGATCCGTGCTCCGGGCGCCTTCGAAATCCCCCTGGTGGCGCAGAAAGTCGCCCAGCGCGGCGAGTTCGACGCCATCATCGCCCTCGGTGCGGTGATCCGTGGCGGTACCCCGCACTTTGAATACGTTGCCGGTGAGTGCACCAAGGGCCTGGCGCAGGTTTCCCTGCAGTTCGGCGTGCCGGTCGCCTTCGGCGTGCTGACTGTCGACTCCATCGAACAAGCCATCGAGCGCTCCGGCACCAAGGCCGGCAACAAAGGCGCCGAGGCAGCCCTGTCCGCCTTGGAAATGGTGAGCCTGCTGTCGCAGCTGGAGGCCAAGTGAGCACCCAGGACGGCAACACCCCGGCCAAGCCCGCCAAGCCGAACAAGATCGCCATGCGTCGCAAGGCCCGCAGCCTCGCGGTGCAGGCCCTGTATTCCTGGCAGATGGCTGGCCAGCCGATCAACGAGATCGAGGCGACCTTCCGTACCGACAACGATTTCAGCGATGTCGACGGCGCCTACTTCCACGAGATTCTGCACGGCGTGCCGCGCCTGAAGACCGATCTGGACGAGGAATTCACGCCTTGCCTGGACCGTGCGCTGGAAGAGATCGACCCGGTGGAACTGGCCATCCTGCGCCTGGCCACCTACGAGCTGCGCAATCGCCTGGACGTGCCGTACAAGGTCGTCATCAACGAAGGCATCGAGCTGGCCAAGACCTTCGGCGCCACTGACGGACACAAGTTCGTCAACGGCGTGCTGGACAAGCTCGCTCCGCGCCTGCGCGCCGCCGAACTTCGGGGCGCCAAGCGCTGAGAACCTGCCCATGATCCTACTGCGAGACCGTGATCGGAGCTCATGCGCTGCTCGGAAGCCTCATTTATGGCTCATAAACTCCGGTTCCTGTGCTGCTCTTCGCTCCGCTGACGGCCTCTCGCTACAGATCCTGAACAGGTTCTGAGCATGGGTGAGTTCGAGCTGATCCGTCGCTACTTCGCTTCGGCCGCCTGTGCGGCCGGCGGCGAGGCAGTGGCCCTGGGGATCGGCGACGACTGTGCGCTCCTGGCGCCCCGCGCCGGCGAACAGCTGGCGATTTCCACCGACACGCTCGTGGTCGGTGTGCATTTTCCCACCGTCTGCGATCCCTTCCTGCTCGGCCAGCGTGCCCTGGCGGTGTCTGCCAGCGACCTGGCGGCCATGGGTGCCTCGCCTATCGGTTTCACCCTTGCCCTGACCCTGCCCGAGGCCGATCCGGCCTGGCTGGAAGGCTTTGCCCGTGGCTTGAACCAGAAGGCGCAGGAGTGCTCGCTGGCACTGATCGGTGGCGATACCACCCGCGGCCCGCTGGCGATGACCGTCACCGTGTTCGGCGGCGTGCCCGCCGGACAGGCGCTGACCCGCTCCGGCGCGCGTCCCGGCGACCTGCTTTGTGTCGGCGGCCCGTTGGGCGAGGCGGGCGGGGCATTGCCGCTGGTGCTCGGCGAGATGACCGCCGAGCCGTCCGTCGCCGAGCCGCTGCTGGCGCGCTACTGGTCGCCGCAACCGCAACTGGACTTCGGCCAGGCGCTGCGTGGCAAGGCAACGGCGGCGCTGGATATTTCCGATGGGCTGCTGGCCGACTGCGGGCATATCGCTCGCGCCTCGGCAGTGGCGCTCATTGTCGAGGCCGACAAGCTGCCGCCAAGTCCTGCGCTGGAAGCCTTGCTGGGCGCCGAGCGCGCGCTGCAGCTCAAGCTGGGCGCCGGCGACGACTATGTCCTGGCCTTCACGCTGCCGCCTGAGCACCTGGCGGCACTGGCGGCGAACTGGCCGGCTCTGTGTGTGGTCGGTAGGGTGGAAGCCGGTTCGGGCGTGCGCGTGCTCGACGGCAACGGTGCCGATATCACGCCGCGTCAGGGCGGCTACCTGCATTTCATGGAGTGACCGTGACAGAACACCCCAACCAGGCCCCAGCCCAACCCGTGCCCCATTCGGTATGGCGCAATCCCTGGCATTTCCTGGCCTTCGGCTTCGGCTCGGGCACCCTGCCGAAGGCGCCGGGCACCTGGGGTTCGCTGGTTGCGCTACCCTTCATACCACTCTGGCAGATGCTGCCGGACTGGGGTTACTGGCTGATGCTGGGCGTCACCATGCTGTTCGGCTTCTGGCTGTGCGGCAAGGTCGCCGACGACCTGCGCGTGCACGATCACGAAGGCATCGTCTGGGACGAGATGGTCGGCATGTGGATCACCCTCTGGCTGGTACCGGAAGGCTGGTGGTGGCTGCTGGTCGGCTTTGTGGTGTTCCGCATCATCGACATCGCCAAGCCCTGGCCGATCAGCTGGGTGGACCGCAACGTCCACGGCGGCGTGGGCATCATGCTGGACGATGTACTGGCCGGGGTGTTCGCCTGGCTGGTGATGCAAGGCCTGACATGGGGTTGGGCCCACTGGCTGATCTGAGGACGTTCGATGCGCCGACTGCTGTGCCTGCTCCTCTGCCTGTGCTGGCTGCCGGTGGCGCTCCTGTCGATGGCTGTGCCCCCGGCCGCGGCCGCTGACAAGCCCGCCCAAAGGCTTGCTGGTGTTCCCGGGGAAATCCAGGTGGCCAGCGAGGTCTGGGTCAATTACACCCAGGCCGACGGCCGTGGCCTGGCCTGGGACCTGTTGCGGGCCATCTACGAGCCAGAAGGCGTACGCCTGAAACTGCGCAGCGAGCCCTACGTCCGCTCGGTCGGGCTGGTGCAGCGCGCAGAGGCGGATGCCTGGGTCGGCTCCTACCGCAACGAAATCGACAACATCATCTATCCGCACTGGCCTTACGACGTCGACCCCATTGGTGCGCTGGGCCTGAACACTTCCCCCAGGCCGACCCTGGCCGCGCTCGACAGCTACCGCCTGGCCTGGATGCGCGGCTACGCCTTCGACCGCTATCTGGATCACCTGAAGCAGCGCAACGAACTGCAGCGGCGCAGCTCCGCGCTGCCGATGCTCGATGGCCACCGCATCGACTACTTCATCGATGCCCGCCCCGAGCTGGAAGAGATGATCGAGGCCAAGGGTGTCGACGCCGGCGTCTACCACATCACCGATGTCGGCTCGATTCCGCTGTATCTTGGCTTCGCCAACAACGACCGCGGGCGGGCGCTGGCGAAGCTCTATGATTCGCGCATGCAGGCGCTCTACCGCAGCGGCGAGCTGGAGCGCATCTTTGCTCGCTGGCACTGGCCCTACGCCCCGCTGAAACCACTGCTGCCGCCCAAGGAGTGATCGAATGCGCCTGTCCGCCCTGATCTGCCTGTCCCTGTGTTCCATCGCTGCCGTGGCGGCCCCGCAGGTGCAGGTGGTCGGTCTGTTCCCCGGTGCCGCGGTGCTCAATATCGACGGCCAGCGCAAGCTGGTGAAAGTCGGCCAGACCGGCCCCGAAGGCGTGCAGGTGGTCAGCGCCGACAGCCACAAGGCGGTACTGCGCGTGGGCGGGGTCGAGCAGACCTATGAGCTGAGCCGCGAGTACAACAGCGGCGGCTATGCCGCGCCCTCAGCACGCACCGAGATGAGCATCGCCCGCGGCACCGGCGGCCACTATTGGGTCGCGGGCACCATCAACAACCAGAACGCGCAGTTCCTGGTGGATACCGGCGCCACCTCTATCGCCATGAACGAAGGCGAGGCCCGGCGCCTGGGGATCGATTACCGCGCCAGCGGTACACCGATGATGGCCTCCACGGCCAGTGGCACCGTCAAGAGCTGGCGGGTGATGCTCAACAGCGTAAAGCTTGGCGGCATCGAGTTGCTCGGCGTCGAGGCGGCGGTGGTCCAAGGTGATTATCCCACCGAGATTCTCCTCGGCATGAGCTTCCTCAACCGCGTCGGCTGGCGGGAAGAGCAGGGCATCATGTACATCCAGGCCAAGCACTGACGGCGGGGCTTCTATCAACCGCATCGATGCTTATCTTGCAGAATTCGCAATGACGGTGCGGCCGGCGCTGCTGCTACAATGCCGGTCCTCCTTCCTTAGATAAATCTTTCAGGAGTTTCCGGTGTCTGTCGTTTTCGTCGCCGCCTCCAAGCTGCCCACCCCCTTTGGCGAATTCACCATGCATGGCTTCCTCGACGAGGAAACCGGCAAGGAACACGTCGCCCTGACCATGGGCAAGCTCGATGACGGCCAGCCGGTGCTGGGGCGTCTGCATTCCGAATGCCTCACCGGCGATGCGCTGTTCAGCCTGCGCTGCGACTGCGGTTTCCAGCTCGAGGGCGCACTGTCGGCCATCGCCAAGGAAGGCCGCGGCGTGCTGCTGTACCTGCGCCAGGAAGGCCGTGGCATCGGCCTGATCAACAAGATCCGCGCCTATGCCTTGCAGGATGAAGGGGCCGATACGGTTGAGGCCAACCTGGCCCTGGGCTTCGGTGCCGACCAGCGCGACTACGCCATGTGCCTGCCGATGCTGCAGCACCTGGGCGTCTGCTCGCTGAAGCTGATGACCAACAATCCGCGCAAGGTCAAGGCGTTGGAAGGCTACGGCCTGACGGTCGCCGAGCGGGTGCCGCTGCACAAGGGCCTGAACCCGCACAACAAGCGCTACCTGCAGACCAAGGCAGGCAAGCTGGGCCACATGCTGGGCAATATGCATCAGGGCGAAGCCGAGGCCGAGGTCTCCGCGTCGTGAATCGCGCCGCTGCCCGGCGCCGGCTGAATCTGATCTGGTGGCTGCTGCTGGCGCTCGCGCTGGCACCGCAGCACCTGATGCTGGCACTGGTAGGCGATGCGCCGTTCTCGGACAAGCTGGCCACACCGGTGTTCATCGTCGGCCTGGTGTCGATGTTCCTCACCCTGCCGCTGTTTCGTCGCTACAAGCACGCACTGATCGCTACCGGCAAGGCTCGCGATGGCGCGGACGAGCCTGCGGCGTGGCAGGCACTGGGTGCCGCGCAGCGCCGTGGTGCGCTGGTGGGCAGCATCCCGGCGTGGATCGGCGCCCTGGCGGTGCTGGTCGACCTGCATGGTGTGCCGGTCCTGCTGCTGGGCTTCGCCAGCCTGGTCATCCTCTGGCTGTATCGCCTGCCGCGCCAACTGGCCTGATGCGCCGCGTCCTCTGCCTGCTCCTGCTGCTCGCCGGTTTGCCGGTGGCGGCGGCAGAGCGGGTGGTCAGCCTGGCGCCCTCGCTTACCGACATGGTCCTCGAACTGGGCGCCGCCGACCGGCTGGCCGGCCTGCTCGACGGCGGACCGCGTCCGCAATCGTTGAAAGGCCTGCCGTCCGTCGGCCGCTACGGGCAGGTCAATCTCGAACAGATTCTCGCCCTGCAGCCCGACCTGCTGCTGGTCTGGCCCGGCGCCGTGCCTGATGCGCAGTTGCAGCGCCTGAGGGCCGTGGGCATTCCGCTCTACGTGGCCGATCCGCACCATCTGGACGATATCTCCCGGCAATTCCGCGAAATGGGCGAGCGCCTGGGGCAAGCGGAGAAGGGCCGCGCGTTGGCGGAAGCCTTCGGTGTGCGAATGGCGCAGTTGCGTGCGCAGTACCGGCGCGAACAGCCGCTCAGGGTGTTCTACCAGGTTTGGGACCGCCCGCTCTATACCGTCGGCGGTCGGCAGATCATCAGCGAGGCGCTGGAAGTCTGCGGCGGCCGCAACCTGTTCGCCGACCTCGACCTGCCTGCCCCGCAGGTTGGCCAGGAAGCGGTGCTGGCGCGCGATCCACAGGTGATCCTGGCGGCCAGCGACGATCAGCTGCGCACCTGGACCGGCATGCAGCAACTCAGCGCCACACGGCTCCAGCAGCTCTGGGTGGTGCCGGATCGCAACCTGGAGAAGCCGAGCTTCGCGATGCTCGATGCCACCGAGAAGCTTTGCCGGTTGCTCGCGGGTGCCAAGGCCGACGACTGAGTCGGCCGGGTTCGCGAGCAAGCTCGCTCCTACAGGTAACCGGAAGCACCAGTGCGCTCTTTGTAGGACCGAGGGGGACGCCTAGTTCTTGCTCGCGAACCTCTGTCCCCAGCGGCAAGGAACAGGCCGTAGAGCGAATAACGTCTAAGGCGCTATCCGCCCTGCGTCCACGCCCATCGGTGCCTGAGGTCAGAACCCTTCCAGGACGATCTTGCCCTTCGCCGTGTTGCTCTCCAGCAGCGCGTGGGCGCGGCGCAGGTTGGCGGCGTCGATCTTGCCGAAGTGCTCGCCCAGGGTGGTCTTCAGCACGCCGCTGTCGATCAGCCCGGCCACGCGCTGCAGCAGCTTGTGCTGCTCGATCATGTCGTCGGTCTGGAACATCGAGCGGGTGTACATGAACTCCCAGTGCAGCGACAGGCTTTTCTGCTTGAGCAGGCGCACGTCGAGGTTCTCCGGGTCGTCGATCAGCGCCAGGCGGCCCTGCGGGCGCAGGCTGGCGACGATTTCGGGCAGGTGCTGCTCGGTCTGGTTCAGGCTGGCCACGTGGGTGACTTCGCCGATGCCGATGCGCTTGAGCTCTTCGCTCAGCGGCTTGCGGTGGTCGATCACGTGGTGCGCGCCGAGGTTGCGCACCCATTCCTGGGTTTCCTGGCGCGACGCAGTACCGATCACGGTCATGCCGGTGAGCTGGCGCGCCAGTTGGGTGAGGATCGAGCCAACGCCGCCGGCCGCGCCGACGATCAGCAGGCTCTGGCCCTTGCTGGCGCTGCCTTCGGCTACCTGCAGGCGGTCGAACAGCAGTTCCCAGGCGGTGATGGTGGTCAGCGGCAGGGCAGCGGCGTGGGCGAAGTCCAGGCTCTTGGGCATGGCGCCGACGATGCGCTCGTCCACCAGTTGCAGTTCGGCGTTGCTGCCGGGGCGGGTCAGGTCGCCGGCGTACCAGACCTTGTCGCCCGGCTTGAACAGGCTGACCTCGCTGCCCACGGCGCGGACCACGCCGCTGGCGTCCCAGCCGAGCACCTTGTGCTGGCCTTCGGCGGGCTGTGCGCGCTGGCGCACCTTGGTGTCCACCGGGTTGACGGAGACGGCGCGCACCTCCACCAGCAGGTCGCGCGGGCCGGGCGTGGGTTCGGGCAGCTGGATGTCGAGCAGCGAGTTGGCGTCGCTGCTGGGCAGGCTCTGGGTGTAACCGATGGCTTTCATGGGAATTCCTATTCGCTTTGAACGGTCAGTCGATGCGGTTCATCAGGCGGATATCGAGTTCCGCCAGGTCAGGTTCGGCGGCCTTCACAAAGGCCTGGAAGTGCGGGCTGGCCTCGTGTTCGGCCAGGGCATCCTCGTCGCGCCACTGCTCGATCATGTAGATCAGATCGGCGTCCTTGATATCGCGGTGCAGGTCGTACTGCAGGCAGCCGGCCTCGGCGCGGGACGGCGCGAGCATGCCGTGCAGGCGTTCCTGCAGGCTGTCGGCGCGGCCGGGCTTGGCGCGAATGATGGCGATCAGGGTCAGGCTCATCCGGGTATCTCCAGTTGGGCGGGGAAGGTGAGGGCATGCTGCTCTCTTTCGTCGGGAAGAAAAACCGCGTAAGTAGAGAGTCTCTTTCAAAGGATTTTTGAAAATGCTGCGCTTCGACGACCTGCAGATATTCGTCCGCACCGCTGAGCGCGGCAGCCTTTCCGCCGCTGCCCGAGAGTTGGAGCTGTCGCCAGCCGTGGCCAGCGCCGCGCTCAAGCGCCTGGAAAGCGAGCTGGACGTGCGCCTGTTCGCCCGCTCGACCCGCAGCCTGCGCCTGACCGCCGAGGGTGAGCTGTACCTGGCCCACGCCCGCGCTGCGTTGCAGAGCCTGGATGACGGTCGTCAGTTGCTGGCTGGCGGCAAGAGCGAGATCGCCGGCAACTTCCAGGTATCGGCGCCCTCGGATTTCGGCCGCAATGTGCTGCTGCCCTGGCTGGACGAATTCCAGGCGCTGCACCCGCGCATGAACCTGCGCCTGCTGATCAGCGACCGTCAGGCCGATCTCTACCGGCAGCCGGTCGACGTGGCTTTCCGCCTGGGGTTGCCGGGGGACTCGAACCTTGTCGCGCTTCCGCTGGCCCCGGACAACCGCCGGGTGCTCTGCGCCGCGCCCGAGTACTTCGCTCGCCACGGCAAGCCGCAGCACCCGGACGAGCTGCAAAAGCACAACTGCCTGCTGTACATGCTGGGCGGCCGGGCCCACGAGCGCTGGCGCTTCAGCGACAGCCGCAAGCAACACGAGGTGACGGTGCGTGGCGATCGTCTCTGTGACGACGCCGACGTGGTGCGACGCTGGGCCGTGGCGGGGCAGGGGCTGGTCTACAAGTCCTGGTTGGACGTGGCGGCCGATGTGCGTGCCGGCCGGCTGGAGGTGGCGCTGGCGGATTACCTGGGCGAAGCCACGCCGATGAATCTGTTCTGCACCCACCGCGCGCAGCTCAGCCGGGCGGTGACCCAGCTGCGCGAGTTCGTCCAGTTGCGCTGCGCCGAACTGATGCGCGAGCGCCCCTGGGCCTGAAGCCGGGTCAGAGCGGCGTGTAGCGGTGAATGGCCGACGACAGCCCCCAGGCGCTGGCTACCGCCAGCAGCACCATGGCGGTCGGCAACAGGCTCCACCAGATGCGCGGGGCCAGGGCTGGCAGCTCGCTGCGTCGCTGACTTATCCACAGGCTGGCGGCGCACACCGCTGCGCCGAGCAGGGCGCCGGCGATGATGTCGCTGGGCCAGTGGGCGCCCAGGTAGACGCGGGACAGCGCAATGCTCGCCGCCGGAATCACCGCCAGCAGCATCCAGGTCAGGCGCACCCGCGGGGATTTCTCCCGGCTGGCCAGCACCCCGAGTACCAGGAAGAAGGCGAAGGACGCCGAGCTGTGGCCGCTGGGCATGCTGAAGGCGGACAGCGGATCGGCGATCACCTCGGGCCGGGCACGGCCGAAGAGGTGCTTGAGCGCAGTGTTGAGCAGGGCGGTGCCGACCATGGTGCCGGCGGCGAAGAAGGCGTGGCGCCACAGCCGCAGGGCGGCCAGCAGTATCGCCAGCAGCGCGCCGGCGATGAACTGGGTGCGGAAGTCGCCAACGCGGGTGACAGCCACCATCACATGGTCCAGCCACGCGTGGCGGTGTTCCTGCACCAGCGCCATCAGGCCCTTGTCCAGGGCGTCCAGATGCGGCCAGCCGATCAGCATGGCGAACAGCAGTACGAAGCAGCCGACGGCGCCGATCAGCGGAGCATTGCGCTCCTTGCGCAGCTCGGCGTGGATCACCAGGGCGAACACCATGGCGATGCACGCGGCAACCACACCGGCCTCCGGCCAGAAGCCTTCGGGCAGCGGCAGGCGCATGGCCGCACCGGTGGCCCAGCCAGGCACCAGGTAGGCGATGGACCAGCCGGCGGCGGCGATGATGGAAACGCTGACGAAGCGGCCGAACGGCATGTCCAGCATGCCCGCAACCATCGGCAGGAACGGGCGCAGCGCGCCGATGAAGCGGCCCACCAGCAGGCTCGCCACGCCATAGCGGTGGAAGAACCCTTCCGCGCTGGCAATCCATTCCGGGTGGTGGCGCAGCACTGGCAGGCGGCGGATGTCCTGGTGGAAGTGGCGGCCGATCCAGTAGGACGACAGGTCACCGAGCAGGCCGCCGAAGAACGCCAATGCCAGGGTTTCCCCCAGCCCCAGGGCGCCGCTGCCGGCCAGCACGGCGATGGCGAAGAGCATCACCACGCCGGGCAGGATGATGCCGATGATGGCGGCGCATTCCAGGAAGGCGACCAGGAACAGGACCAGGGCGAGCCATTGCGGATGGGTGGCCATCCAGGTGTTGAAGGCGGCGAGATCGATCATCGGAAGGTGGCGTCCTGGGTTCCGAGCAGGTGGTAGTCATGGCCTTCGACCTGTCCGCGGCGCAGTGGGTTGCGCGTGCAGAAGGGCGCGAAGGTGGCATCGACGAAGCGGTACTGCAGGTGTTCGTCGCGGCCGTGGGGAATGCCCAGGCGCGCGGCCTGGATAACGTGCGCGGGCACCTCGCCAAGGTCGTCGACGAACAGGCGCTGCGGGTCGAAACGCTGGGCGTCCCATTCCGGCACTTTCAGGCCCATGGAGCGGCAGAGCAGGGTCTGGCCGTTGCACAGCTTGCCCAGCGGGCGCTCGCTGCCATCGGCGGCGGGGTTGAGCCGGCGCATGGCGGCCAGTGATTCGTCACTGGAGATGCGGTCCATCCAGGGGTGCCCGGACTTGATCAGTACGGCATTGCCGGCGCCGCCGGCGCTGAAGTTCAGCGAGTCGCCGCCGCGCGCGTAATACATGTAGATGTGCCCGCCATCGAGGAACAGCGCCTTGCGCTTTTCGGTGTAGCCCAGCGATGCGTGGCTGCCTTTCTCGGCCAGGTAATAGGCCTCGGTCTCGATGATCCGCGCGGAGAGCCACAGGTCGCCGACCCGATGGCGGATCACCTTGCCCAGCAGTTCGCGGGCGACGGTCAGGGCATCGCGATTGAAGAAGGCGTCCGGCAGGGGATTGGCCCCTGGCCAGGGCAAACTTAGGTTGGGTTCGGCGGGCATCGGATTGTCGCGGTTCTCGGGCCGGTCTTAGGCTGGGGAATCATAACAACAAGATTCTTAAGCATGGCTGAACGGATCCGGGCCGACAGCGGCCACATTACCCCCAGCGCGCACTACACCGGTTACGTCTGGTATCGCCACCAGCTTGCCGATCCGGCCTTCGCCACGGCGTTCGGCCGCTGGGTGCACGGTTGCGTGGCGCCGATCAACTGGGGCGCGCGGGTCGGCTTCGGGCTGAATATCGAAGACTTCCTGTTACAACGTCACCTGCTGATCGATGCCCGGCTGACCCAGGCCATCGAGTCGCGCGGCGTTTCCCAGGTGGTCGAGATCGCCTGTGGCTTGTCGCCCCGAGGCCGGCGTTTCCGTCAGCGCTATCCCCAGCTGACCTACCTGGAAGCCGACCTGCCGCCCATGGCCGCGCGCAAGTCTGCGCTGCTGCAGGAGCAGGGCTGGCTGGACGGCAAGCACCGCGTGCGTGCTGTGGATATCCTTGCCGAAGACGGCGAGCAGAGCCTCGCCGCGTTGCTCTCCGAACTGGACCCTGAGCGCCCCGTGGTGGTGATTACCGAAGGGCTGGTGAATTACTTCCAGCGCCCGGTGATCGAGGGGTTCTGGCGTCGATTGGCAGTGGCCCTGCGGCGCTTCCCCGAGGCGACCTACCTGACCGAGCTCTATCCCGACCTGCGCGAGCACCCGCGCTACCGGCAGATTCGTTGGGGCGTCGGGCTGATCGGCAAGCTGACGCGGGGTGGCTATCCGCTGCATTACCGCAGCGCGGCGGAAATCGAGCAGGCGTTCGTTGGTTGCGGGTTTGGCCGGGTGGGCGTGCTCGATCCGCAGGTGGATGGGGTGGGGCTGGGCTTGCCGAAAGGGCGCATGCCGAGTCTGGTGCGGGTGATCGAGGCGCGGCTTTAGGTTCGGGACTGTTCGGGGCTGGGCGGTTCGCGAGCAAGAACTAGGCTTCCCTCTCGGTCCTACGAAGAGCAGCCGCGGCTTATTCGGGGGCATGTAGGAGCGAGCTTGCTCGCGAACAATATCAATGCAGGACGCTTGTGCCCGCGCTTCCCCTCACCCCAGCCCTCTCCCACGGGGAGAGGGAGTCATTCGGTGCCGGCCTGCGCATCTGACGTTTCGCATGATGCCGTTCCAGTCCCCTCACCCTTCTGGGAGAGGGAAGAGCCCGGCCTCCGAAATCGCCACATTCAAACCATCAAGCCGCACACGCCCCCTGCTGCATCGGCACCACCATCGCCGCCAGCGCGGCGCTGGCCTGTGGGTCGCCGTGGGCGAAGATGAACGCCAGGCCGTCGCCGCTGTAGCGCAACGGCAGGATATCCAGCTCAGGCAAACCGGCGGCGGCCAGCTTCCAGCCGCGCGCAGGGCGATCCGCCGGCAGCTCGACGCGGATCAGGCCACCGAAATAGCCCAGCTCCGCCAGTTCGCAGCGCCATTCGCCGCCCTCGCTGTTGCGCAGTACCGCGCGTTGATCGGCCGGCGCCAGGCGTGCCTCGAAGCGGCGCTCCAGGTGCAGCAGCTGCTGGCGCTGGAAGCGCGTGCTGCCGGCGGCGCTGCGTGGCAGTGGCTCGCCGAGCAGGAACGGGTTGTAAAGCCGCGCACAGGCATCGCGGCGTTCGAACTGGGCCAGGTGGTCGGCGTCGTGGATCAGCGCGAACTCTGCATCGGCGCAGGCATGGGCGAACTCGGCGTGTTCCCACGGCTGGGTGAAATGGTCGTACTCGCCGGCCAGCACCAGGGTCGGGCATTGCGGGTGACGGTCGAAGCCGCCGAAGGCCAGCAGGCGCTGGCTGTTCTGCCGGTAGCGTTCGATTTCCGCTGGGGTCAGGCGCTGCAGCTGGCGCAACAGGGCCTTGCGGAACACCGGGGATACACCGGTATCGCCCAGGCGCAATGGATTGATCAGGCCGGTCAGCACGCCATGGGCGAAGGGTTCCTGCTCGCCCAGCTCCAGGCGCGCCAGGGCTTCAACCAGCAGGGCGCGGGCGCCGGGTCGGCCGAAGGCGGTGATGCCGGCCAGCAGCAGGCGACCACAGCGCGCCGGGTGGCGGGCGGCGAACAGCGCGGCCAGCGCCGAGCCATAGGACAACCCGATCGGCATCAGCGGCGGCAATTGCAGGGTTTCGGCGAAAGCGGCGATGAGGTCGGCCAGGTCTTCCAGGCTCAGCTGGGGCGCCAGTTGCAGGTTGCCGCCTTGACTGGGCAGGTCGAGGAGGATCACCGGGTGCCCGGCGAGCAGCTCGGAAACCTCGCTGGCGAAGGATCGGAAGCTCTGGAACGCGCCGCCCAGCAGCAGGACCGGCGGGCGGGTGTCATCTTCCCTGGAGGAAAAGGCCTGGTAGTGCAGTTGCCAACCGTCCAGTTCCAGCACCGCCGGGGCGGCGGTCAGGGCCTGGGCGCTGTAATCGGTGCGATAGCGCATGGCAGTTCTCCGGCGGTGGGCCGCCTCTTGTTGTTCTTCCCTGGCGTGAGTCCCTGGCATGCGAGCACTGCGGGGGCAATTAGCCATGCTTGCAAGGTAACCAGCCGATACGAATTTGGTTA